>CAXUCQ010000323.1:0-4090 GCA_964249295.1 uncultured Armatimonadales bacterium
TCTTTGTGTTGTCGGGGCTGGCGTCGCAGAAGGTGGGTCCGGCGCTGATGCTGTCGTTTATCGTTTCGGGGCTAGGGTGCTTGTTCGCGGGACTTTGCTATGCGGAGTTTGCGGCGAGGATTCCGCTGGCGGTGTCGGCATATACGTATGCGTATGCGACGCTGGGCGAGATCGTGGCGTGGATGATCGGCTGGGACCTGATCTTGGAATACGCGCTCGGCACGGCGACGGTGGCCGTGGGCTGGTCGGGGTACGTCGTGAGCTTTCTTGATGACCTGGGCCTGCACGTCCCGCTGCGCTTGACGGCGGCGCCGGGGGTACTCATCCCACACACGCACCTGACGGGGCTGTTCAACCTGCCCGCATTGCTGGTCGTGCTGGCGGTGACGGCCTTGCTGATCGTCGGCGTGAAGGAGTCGGCGAGCTTCAATGCGCTGATCGTGATGGTGAAACTGGTCGTGGTCGGATTGTTCCTCGCGTTCGGGGCGGCGCACCTGCACCCGGCGAACTGGCACCCGTTCATCCCGGCCAACACGGGCAAGTTCGGCGAGTACGGGTGGAGCGGCATCCTGCGCGGCGCGGGGGTGATCTTTTTCGCGTATATCGGCTTTGACGCGGTCTCGACGGCGGCGCAGGAGGCGAAGAACCCGCAGAAGGACATGCCGGTCGGCATCCTGGGGTCGCTGCTGGTCTGCACCGTTCTGTACATCCTGGTCGCCGGGATGCTGACGGGATTGGTGCCGTACAAAACGCTGAACGTGGCCGACCCGGTGGCGGTGGCCGTCGGCGCGACGGGCCTGGCGTGGCTGTCGCTGGTCGTCAAGATTGGGGTGATCTTCGGCCTGAGTTCGGTGATGCTGGTGCTGACGTATGGACAGACGCGCATCTTCTACACCATGTCGAACGACGGGCTGCTGCCGCCGGTCTTGGGGCGCCTGCACCCGCGCTTCCAGACGCCGGCCGTGGCGACTCTGCTGCTGGGCGGGATCGTCAGCGTCGCCGCCGCGCTGATCCCGATCACGCTGCTGGGCGAGCTGGTGAGCATCGGGACGCTGTTCGCGTTCATCGTCGTCTGCGCCGGGGTGCTGTACCTGCGGCGCGCGCAGCCGGAATTGTCGCGCCCGTTCCGCTGTCCGGGTACGCCTGCCATTCCCATCCTGGGAATCCTGTTCTGCCTGTATCTGATCGTCGGGCTGCCGGTTGCGACACAGGTCCGGCTGGTGATCTGGCTCCTCATTGGTTTGCTGCTGTATTTCGGCTATGGCCGTCACCACAGCCGGCTGACCGGCGACAAAAAAGCGGGCGGCTGACGCCGCCTGCTGCGGTCAAAAAATCTGAGGCCTCTTGCGTTAAGTCCCCCAGGGCTGAACCCCTGGGCTGGAGAAAGCATTCTGCCCGCCTGCGCGGGCGTCGGAACGGGTCGCTCTGGCGCCCTCACCCTTGGGCGATACGCACTTCATAGCCAGGGGTTCAGCCCTGGGGGACTTAACGCAAGAGGTCTAGTGGTGCGTTAAGCTAAGACTGTGTGCTGTGTCTTCCATACACTTTGGGGCTGTCGCAAGAGCAGGTTCAGCAGGCGCGTTTCGACAAACTCCCGCACGATACGGGTTTCCTCTTCCGCCGAGAGGTCATCGGCAACGAGAGCGCCGGCCTCTTGGTAGAGGTCGCAGAGTTCTTCGAGAGAGACGGCCGGGTCCGGCCAGGCTTCGTCTTCCTGTTGGACGAATGCAGCCCATCCGGCGGTCAAATCCAGAAGCCGGGTCAGTGGCGTCTTTTCAGATTTTATCACTTCAGGCCTGCTTTCTTCAGGATGCTGTGTGCGGTCCCCACGGCAACGTCGTCCGCCGGCTTGCCCAGGACGGTGACGACGTTCGTTTCCGTCGGGTGCTTGAATTGGCGGTGACTACCGGTGGTCCGCACGTGCATCCACCCGTCAGTTTCCAACAGTCTGACGATCTCCTTGACCTTCATCCACGCGCCTTACCTCCCCGATGCGGACGCCGACGGCTTTGAGGGCGTCCACTTTGCCCTGGGATCCGCCGGAGGAGCCGGAGATGATGGCGCCGACGGGCTTGCTCATGGTCTCGATGTACTCTGTTGTGCTTTCTCTAATTCGCAGCCAAGAAGCGCTTTATCTCAGCGTTGACCGCATCAGGGGCTTCTAAAATAACCATGTGGGATGTGTTCGGGACGATTACCATTTCGGCATTGGGAATGCCCCCCGCAAGCACAGCTGCGGAAGAGGGCGGCGTACTGGGATCGCGGTCGCCAACCAGAACAAGCGTCGGACACCGAATTTCGCCGAGCCGGTCGGAGACATCAAAGTCGGCGATGATGTCCCAGATCGCGGCGTGGATGGCCGGGTCATCGGCCAGGACCGTTTTCGAGACTCGGTCGATGAGGTCGGGCCGCGCTGCCATCGTGTCCGGGGTGAACCAGCGCTCCAGGCTGGAAGGCAGCACGGCTTCCATACCGCCGCTGCGGACCGTCTCGGCGCGGAGCCGCATTCCGGCGCGGACAGGTTCGGAGAATGTCGACGCCGTCCCAATCAGCACCAGAGAACGGACAAGTTCCGGCCTTGCCAGAACGGTCGCCTGCGCGATCATCCCGCCGAACGAGATTCCGGCCAGATGAACAGGGCCTGACTCTATACTGTCAATTAGCTCAGCAACCGTGCGAGCGGCCATGTCGAAGCTCCAATCCTGCGGCTCGCCGCTGGAGCGACCGTGGCCGGGCAGATCAAACGCGACGACGTTGTAGTCCGACCGCAGGGCCTCAATCTGCCGGTCCCAGTAGGTCAGATCAAGGCCGACGGGGTGGATCAATACCACCGTGCTGGTGTTCTTTGGCCCCGTGCTGACCCAGTTCAAGCGCGGCGTGCCATTATCCTTCGTGCGGCTGACGGACACAACAAACCCCTCTGTTGAAAAGGCGACACCCGGTTCGCCGCGATGACAGGCTTTAGGCCCCCAACGCTTCTTTGACGAGGCGGGGGATGTCGGCGGTGGATTCGGCGACGCGGACGCCGGCGGCTTTGAGCGCGTCCACTTTGCCCTGCGGGCCGCCGGACGAGCCGGAGATGATGGCCCCGGCGTGGCCCATGCGCTTGCCGGGGGGGGCGGTCAGGCCGGCGATGAAGCCGACGACCGGCTTGGTCATGGTCTTGATGTATTCGGCGGCGACTTCCTCATCGGTGCCGCCGACCTCGCCGCACATGACGACGGCTTCCGTCGCGGGGTCGGCCTCGAACAGCGGCAGGACGTCCAGGAAGCGGGTGCCGGGCATGGGGTCGCCGCCGACGCCGACGCACGTCGTCTGTCCCAGACCGGCGCGGGTGAGGGCGTCCACGGACTCGTAGGTGAGGGTGCCGGAGCGGGACACGATGCCGATGGGTCCGGGGCTGAAGATGTTGGCGGGGATGATGCCGATCTTGCACTCGCCGACGGAAAGGATGCCGGGGCAGTTGGGGCCGAGCAGGCGGGACTTGGAGATCTTGACGACGTTGACGGCCTTGATCTCGTCCTCGATGGGGATGCCCTCGGTGATGCAGACGATGAAATCGACGCCGGCATCGACGGCCTCCAGGACGCCGTCGGCGGCGCCGCGCGCGGGGACGAAGATGCAGGTGGCGTTGGCGCCGGTCTGCGCGACGGCGTCCTTGACGGTGTCGAAGACGGGCAGGCCCTGGACAGTCGCGCCGCCCTTGCCGGGCGTGACGCCGCCGACGACCTGGGTGCCGTAGGCCAGCATCTGGGTCGTGTGGAACTCGCCTTCGCGGCCCGTGATGCCCTGGACGATGACGCGGGTGTTCTTGTTGACGAGAATGCTCATAGGTGTTTGTCGCCCCCGAGGCGTGGTCGAAGCGGGTCGCTACGCTTTGCGGCGCTTGAGGTAGAAGACGGTCACGGGGACGTTGTCCTCGTCCTCGTCGCCCTCGCCTTCTTCGCTGGCGCGGACGTCGGCGACGGCGTTGACGAGTTCCCAGCCCTGGGAACCGTGGGTGTTGAGCGTTTCTTCGTCGGTCTCGTCGTCAGCGTCGCTGACGAGGATCTTGTACTCATAAAGATCGGCCATCGTGTTCTCCTTGTCG
>CAXUCQ010000324.1:0-4082 GCA_964249295.1 uncultured Armatimonadales bacterium
CCGCCACAAGTCATTGACCTCACGAATGCAGCAACCGCTCGTGCGCTGCTGCATCACCCAATTCCGCGTGTCCTCGCAGATGCTTCCCAAGAAGTGTTGATCAGAGGTAAAATCCCTGCAGATGCAGTTAGGGCGATCCACACGCCATGAGTGCCAACATGGGAAAATCAGTAGACGAGTTGTTGGAGGCCGTGACAGGCTTTTTAATCCCGTTACGGATGGGCGACGGTTACAGCGAAGACAGCTTCACACGAATGTGTCAGGGAATCCGTGACTTCCATCGGGTCTACGCCCATGCGGAGTCACTGCCGAAAGCGGCGGTGAGCATCTTTGTGGACCTGTCCCCTTCGATAGAAGGTTGTATGCCGTTGTACCAAGATGCCGAACGACAGCAAATACTTGATGCCGCTGTCACTGTCATAGACGTGATTTCGGAAGGCCTTTAGCGGCCTGCCGACCCACCTGCGACTCGTCCGGCTCCTACGTGCAGCGCGTCGGCCAGACCACCTACACCGTCCTGGGCGAGTACGTCAGCGACATCGACCCCATCGAGGCCTGGGGGCGGCGCCTGCCCGACTACAAGGCCAGTTCCGGCGCCCCCATCGCCCGCCAGGACCCGGCGGGCTTCCAGGGGCAGGACGGCGCCTACACCGACCTGGAGACCGGCCTGGTCCTGATGGGACACCGCTACTACTCGCCGGGGACCGGCAGGTTCCCACCACGAACCATCGCCTACGCAGGCGAAAGCCCCCAGCCCTCGAACAACTCCCCCACGCATTGACAAACACCCCACACATCGAGTATCATCAATTTGCCAGCACAGGTAGACATAAGTCTTGGGCGGGCGCTCTGCGTCAGCCCCGGCTTCTCGTCCGGGGGACTGAGAACGGGGATACCGGACACGGGGCGGGCAACACAAAAAATGCGAAAACGAACTCCCCTGGGACGGTACACGCAGCACGGACACGGACCGGCGGGGCGCGCGCAACGCCGTTTTTTGCGGAAACGAACTCCCCCGGCGCAGGCCGCGCCCGGACTCCTGCAAGATTCCCCGCCGCCTGCCGATAATCAACGGCGAGGCTCTGTTCCGTGCGTTCTCTCCCGCGAAAAGCACAACTCTATCTCTGGCTCGTCTACCTGGCGGGGGCGGGGTCGCTCCTGGACGCGGTGTTCCTCTCGCCGGAGCGGATGCTGGCGCGGCGCTGGGAGCTGGCGATCTTCGTCGTCGTGTCCGCCCTGGCCTACGGCAAGAAGATCCGGCTGATGCGGCAGAAGAGCGACTCGGACGGCGGGTCCATGTCGCTCGGCTTCACGATCACCTTCGCCGCCCTGCTCCTGCTCGGCCCGACCGGGGCCGTCCTGGCCGGGTTCGTCGGCTGCCTGCTCAGCTGCCTCTTCCCGCGGCGGCAGCCGCTGCACCAGATGTGCTTCAACGTGGCCATCACCGTGGCCGTGGCCTGGGCGGCGGGCGGCCTGTTCCTGCGGCTCAACGGCGGCACGCTCCACCTGCGGCCCCTGGCGACGTTCCCGGCGGTCGCGGCGACGAGCCTGGCCTATTTCTTCGCCAACACCTACGGCGTCGCCCTGGTCGTGGCCCTCTGCTCCAAGCAGGGCGCCCTCGCGGTCTGGCGGCAGAGCTTCATGTGGACCGCCCCCTCCTACTTCGCCGGCGCCTGCATCAGCACCCTGGCCCTGATGCTGTGCGGCAGCCACTCGGGGGCGACCCTGCTCTTCATCTCCCCCGTGGCGTACCTGACGTACCAGTCCTACTCGACCTACATCGGACGCGCCGAGGAGAAACAGCAGCACATCGAGAGCCTGGCCGAGTTGTACCTGTCCACGATCAAAAGCCTGGCGCTCGCCATCGACGCCAAAGACCAGTACACCCACCGGCACATCCTCCGGGTCCAGCGCTACGCCGTCGCCACGGCCAGGCACATGGGCCTGGAGGGCAAAGAGCTGGAGGGCATCAACACCGGGGCGCTGCTCCACGACATCGGCAAACTCGGCGTCCCCGAGTACGTCCTGCTCAAGCCGGGCCGGTTGACCGACGAGGAGTTCGCCAAGATCAAGAAACACCCCGAGATCGGCGCGGCCATCCTCGGCCCGGTCGAGTTCCCCTGGCCCGTGCTGCCGGTCGTCAAATATCATCACGAGAAGTGGGACGGGACGGGCTACCCCGAGGGGCTGAAAGGCGAGGCGATCCCCCTGTCGGCCCGCATCCTGGCCGTCGCCGACGTCTACGACGCGCTGACCTCCAACCGCTCCTACCGCAACGCCTGGACGCACGAGAAAGCCATCGACGTCATCATCAAGGACACCCTCACCCACTTCGATGAGGACGTCGTCCACGCCTTCCTGCAGATCATCGACGGCGTGCTGGTCGAGATGGCCGCCGAGGCGGCGCGGGAGCGGATCGACTCGCCCGGTGACAACGTGGCCGTGCGGTCCGAAGCGGCGGTCCGCGACATCCAGCGGGCCTCCTCCGAGCTGTGGGCCTTGTACGAGGTGGCGCAGACGCTGTCGTCGAGCCTGGGCCTGCAGGAGACGCTGGAGATCCTCAGCCGCAAGCTCGAGGCCATCCTGCCCGGCACCGGCTGCCTGTTCCTGATCCGCACCGAGGGCGGCCAGGAACTCGTCGTCCGCGCCGCCGTCGGCGTCAACAAGGAGTTCCTGCAGTCGGCGCGCACCCTCAACGCCGCCAGCGGGTCCCTGCAGGTCGCCGAACACCAGCAGACGTTCCTGGGGCCTTACGACCCGGACGACCTGCTGATGGTCAAGTCGCCCACCGCCCAGTGGGAGGCGCTGCAGTCCGCGCTGATCGTCCCCATCGTCCACCAGGGCGAGGTGCTGGGGACGATCAACCTGTACCACCCGCAGCGGGACGCTTTCGGCCCGCACGACCAGCAGCTCCTCGAGACCATCGCCGAGCGCAGCGCCATGGCCCTCTACAACGGCCTGCTCTTCGACCGCACGCGCTCGCACGCGCTCACCGACCCGCTGACGGGCCTGTACAACGTCCGCTACCTGACCGAGTACGTGGAGGAGCAGTGCCGGCGCGACGACGGGGCCGGGGCGCCGTTCGCGCTGCTCTGCCTGGACCTGGACAGCTTCAAGCCCATCAACGACAACTTCGGCCACCAGAAGGGCGATCAGGTCCTGCGCGACCTGGCGCGCATCTTCCGGCAGGTGGTCGGCGAGGGGAACGTGGTCGCGCGCTACGGCGGCGACGAATTCCTGATCGTGCTGCACGGGGCGGAGCAGGACGAAGCGGCGGCGATCACCGCCCGGCTGTACGCGGCGGTCGAGGGCTACGACCCGCACCTGCAGCATGAGCGTCTCGGCTCCCTCTACATCGGCGCCAGCGTCGGCTTCGGCTGCTTCCCCAGCGACGGCCGGGACTGCACCTCCCTGATGTCCGTGGCCGACTCGCGCATGTACGCCGACAAGCTCGACCGCAAGCTCGGCGCCCTCGCCGGCGCTCGCCGGGGCCACGACGACGCCGCGCCGGACGACCCGTCCCTGCGCCTCGCCGCCTGAGTCCCATCCCCGCATCTCGGCGCTGCGCCTCTTCTTTCCGGTATCCTTGCGGGCCGCCTTTCGGGCCGTTCCCCGCACAACCCTCAGTGACGCGCCCCCCATGCCTGCCCGATAATCACTCTGGAAGGTCTCCGCCCCCGACAAACGCAAACCCCGCGCAAGCGGGCGACGCAAAGCCACGGGCCTCCGCCGCCTCGCCGCTGACAAGCCGCAGAGGGGCCGAGGCAGCCGGGCCGCCGAACGGGCGACGCACCGCAGGGTGCATTGAGACGAGAAGGAACGCGACACCACTGGCCCCGCGCCAGGTTCTGGTTTCGTTGGGTTGACACCGCTCCTTCCTCTCGTGATCGGGCCGGAACCCTCCGACAGTGCCACCCTTCGCAAATCGACAAGGGCAAACCGCGGGAAACCGCGGGACGCAAAGCCACGGGCCTAAACCGCTCCCTCCGGGGAGGCAGTTGTACGGCACGGCAGCCGGGCTACCGAACTGCGACGATTTCGAAGGAGAAAGAGCAGAATGAACAGGCTCAAGACAGTCAGAC
>CAXUCQ010000325.1:0-3056 GCA_964249295.1 uncultured Armatimonadales bacterium
GTTTATCGCCGGGAGCAGAGAAAAGACACCCCTAAACCTATGAAAGCCCCTCTTCCGGCGAACGAAGCCACCCGGCTCAACACCCTGCAGGAGTATCAGATCCTTGACACCCTGCCGGAGCAGACCTACGACGACCTCGCCCGGCTGGCGGCGATCATCTGCGGCGCCCCGGTGGCCCTGATGACCCTGCTGGACACGAACCGGCAGTGGCTGAAGGCGCGCGTCGGGTATGACGCGCAGGAGATCCCGCGTGACATCGCGTTCTGCGCGCACGCCATCCTGCACACGGACGTGACGCAGATCCCCGATCTCCGGGCGGACGCGCGCTTCTCCGACAACCCGCTCGTGACGGGGGGGCCGGAGGCGCGGTTCTACGCCGGTGCGCCCCTGGTCACCGCCGACGGGTCGGCGATCGGCACCCTCTGCGTCATCGACAACAGGCCGCGCGAGCTGTCCCCGCAGCAACTGGAGGCTCTGGAGATCCTGTCACGGCAGATCGTCGTCAGCCTGGAATTGCGGCGGACCTTGCAGGACATGGTGCAGATCGTCGCCATGTTCGACCCGTCCGACGCGGCAGAGACCCCGTAGCACGATGAGGCGCCTCACTCTTGGCATACAGCAGACCTAAACCCCGACCATGAATCCTCCGACAATGACGCCTAGTAGCCCGCAGGTGTCGGGCGAACGGAAGGCGTTCATTGATGAGTCGAACAGCTTGTGTCCAGACGATGGAAGGGTGCGCGCGGTGTCAGATGGCCCGGCGGCCCCGGCCCGAAGCCGGGATGTTGCTGCTGGGGCCGACCCACGCCGACGCGCACGCGGCGGCGGTGGCGGGCCTGCGGGCGGCGGGCGTGTCGTTCCACCGGAACGGCAGTGTGCTCGTGGTGCCGCTGACGGGCTGCGGGCGCGGGCCGCTCCTGGAGACGCTGGCCGGGTGTCTGATGCCGGCGACGCAGCGGGCGACGCGGGCGGCCTTCTTCGGGGGCGACGTGCAGCACGCGGGGCGCGCGCTGGGCGCGTTCGTCTCTGCCGAGCCGCTGTCCGCGCTTGTGGCGCGTCAGGAGCACGAGTGGGTGCGGGCGGCGCTCGACGACGGCTGGCTGTTCAGCGTGTTCCACCCCATCGTGGAGGCCGAGTCGTCGCGGGTGTTCGCCTATGAATCCTTGATTCGCGCCCAGGCCCCCGGGACGCAGGAGGTCATCGGCGCGTGGCCGATCATCCACGCCTGCGAGCAGTTGGACCTGCAGCACGTTTTGGACCAGCGCGCCCGCCAAACGGCCATCCGCAACGCCGCCGCGCTGGGACTGCCGCACGGCAAGTTCTTCATCAACTTCCTGCCGAACACCATCTACGACCCCGAGATCTGCCTGCGGACGACGATGGAAACGGCGGCGGAATGTGGCATGGACGTGTCCCGTCTGGTCTTCGAGGTCGTCGAGACCGAGAACATCCCCGACCTGAAGCGCTTGCAGCACATCCTCGATTACTACCGCTCACGCGGCGTCGGCACGGCGGTCGATGACATGGGGGCCGGGTTCTCGTCGATCGAGTACCTGACGGCGCTGCACCCGGACTACGTCAAGCTGGACCGCGCCCTGGTCGTCGATGCCGAGAACGACAACGCGGCCAGACAAAAGATGGCCGAGATCATCGACACGGCCAAGCATCTCGGGATCTGTGTCATCGCCGAAGGCATCGAAACGCGGACCCAACGACAGGTCTGCCTGGACCTCGGGGCGGACTTGCTGCAAGGCTTTTTGTTCGCCCGGCCCGCGAACCCGCCCCAGTCGGTCCGCTGCGAGGGCGTCGGACTCCGGCTCGCGGCATGAAGGCTGACGGTCGAACCAACAATGAGCGGAGGGTGTTGCGCCGGCACCCTCTCCCACTCCTCCCAAGCGCCTCTCGGACAGCCTCGCAGGCCTCCCGCGTCAGTCCCCAGGACTGAAGTCCTGGGCTGCCGGGGAGAAGACTGCCCGAGGGTAAGGGCGAGGAAAGACCTCCGTCCGATCACTCCTGCGCCTTCGCGGGCAATCCGTCCTTGGCGGTCCTGAGGGCTGACGCGGGAGGCCTGATGGGCTATCGTCGGAAAAGGGCGCGTGAAAAAAACAGCCCTGATTTTCGCCGGGGCTGGCGGCCATAATCTAAAATGTCGTAAAATGCTGTATCCTATACAATAGGGGCGTTGTGACGCAGATGCCGCCGAGAATGCAGGTTTGACCCGGCCCCGGTCTGGGGACCCTGCACCTGCTTTTTCCGATCAGGAGACCGAAATCCGTGAATGAGTTTTGGAGAATATACCGCCTCGTCCTGGCCCGGCGCTGGATGATTCTCGGCCTGATGGCCGTGGCCCTGGCCGCGGTCCTGATCGCCAAAAAGGTGGCGGACGACCAGACGCAGTATCTTGCGACGGCAATGGTGCTCCCGAGTTCTAAAGCCATGGACGCGGGCGGCCTGTACAAGGACAATGGGAGCGGCGTTCTCAGGCCGACCTATGACCGCAACTCGCGCCTGGCGCTCTTCACGCAGGACATCCGCAGCCATCAGGACAGCGCACTGGATTTCGCGAGCAAATCCACCCGCGAACAGAAAATGGCCGTTGCCAAGGCACTCAGCAACCAGCTTGACACATCCATACGCAGTCACTTCCTTAAGCCTGGTGTGCCCGATGCCGATCTCGACGCCCTTCTGGTGCATTTCAGGGTGCCGACCGACCCGGCGATATGGACGCCCCGCACCGTCACCCCTGCCATGCAGCAGCAAATCCGTGACGGCTTAGATGTTCATCCGTTCTACGAGAATTCCGTCAACGCCACGCCAGGCGGCCAGAACCTGACGCCGACCATGACCGACGATCTTCAGATCGACGTACACGCGGCCAACCCTCTCTTCGCCGAACAGGTCGCCACCCTAACCGCCGCCGCGTTCGTCAACAGCTACACTGAGTCCGGCAAGCAGGAGTATACCAACTCCCGCGACAGCCTCAAATCCGCATTGACGGACGCGACCAAGGCGCTCAACAAGGCTCAGAATGACCTCGTCGAGTACGAGAGCAAGAC
>CAXUCQ010000325.1:3066-4078 GCA_964249295.1 uncultured Armatimonadales bacterium
CCCGGCCTGGTCAACCTGCCGGCCCAGTCGTCGGCGCAGGTCGCGGACTTGCAGACGCTGAAGCAGCAGCGCGACACGGCGGAGGCCCAGTTCAGCGCGGCCAGCGCCTCCGCCGCGACATTGAAGAGCCAGCTCGGCGCGACCTCGAAGCAGAACGTCACGCAGCTCGACCCGCAGAGCCGCCCCGAGGTGCAGACGCTGGAGTCGAAGATCACGAGCGAGCAGTCCGATCTCGATGCCATGGCCGCGCGCTACACGCCCGTGAACCCCGTCTACATCCACGCCCAGGCGCAGTTGAAGGCCGACCAGACGGCCCTCCAGCATCTGCTCCAGCAGCCTTACGTCGTGGCCCAGGTCAACCCGGAGTATCTGCAGCTGAAGACGCAGGCACACACCTTTGAGGCACAGGCGGCAAGCGCTCAGGCCACGGTCGCCCAGATCGGCGCCCAGATTCAGGCCCTGCAGGCTTCCAACAGCAGCACGCTGCCGGAGGCCGAGAAGAAGCTGAACGCCCTGCAGAACGACGTCACCACGGCGCAGAAGGAGAAGGCCGCTGCAGAGACCGCCTACACCAACCTGATCCAGACCGACAAGGCGCTCGACAGCGGCCTTATCACGCTGACAAATGCGGCCACGTATGCCACGCCGGACGCTTCCGGCCCCGGCCTGGCCGCCCTGCTGGTCTACGCCGCCCTGCTGAGCCTGGTCATCGGCGTCGGCGTCACGCTGGGGCTGGATTCGCTCGACAACCGGGTGCAGACGATCGGCGACGCCGAGAAGCTGCTGGGGATGCCGATCTCCGCCGTGATTCCCGCCATGCCGGCGGGAGACGCGCGGCGCATGACGCGCATGGTCATCAGCGACCCGCTCTCGCCCGTGGCCGAGGCGTACCGGCTGCTGCGCACGGACCTGCTGTTCACGGCGGAGGACAAGCCGTTCAAGTCACTGATGGGCGCGACCGCCAAGCCCGGACAGGGGGCGACGACGACCATCTGCAACCTGGCGGTCGCGC
>CAXUCQ010000326.1:0-4073 GCA_964249295.1 uncultured Armatimonadales bacterium
GGCCTGAAGTGGAGGAGAAGGCGCTGCCGACTTTGCCGTTCAATTTGCCCTGGAACCACAGACCGCCCAGGCTGTCTACCCAAGCCTTCAGTTCGGACGAGACGTTGCCGAAGCGGGTGGGGGTGCCGAAGATGATGGCGTCGGCCCACTCGGCGTCGGCTGGGGTGGGGGCTTCGTAGGCGGCGTTCATGCGGTCGGCGTTCTCGATCCAGCCGGGGGCGTGGGCCATGACGTCGCGGCTGACGACCTCGCGGGCGCGGCGCAATCGGACTTCGGCTCCGGCGGCTTGGGCGCCTTCGGCGACGGCGTTCGCCAGGGCCTCGGTCGAGCCGTTGCGGGAGTAAAATGCGATCAACACTTTCGGTGCGGCCATGATTTGTTCTCCGTTGGGGTGTCGTTGACGATTCCGGCTGGGCCGGAGGCTTACTGCAAGGCCGGCGCTGTGGGGCGGCTGCGCCCGATCAGGCTGAGCGCGGAGTAAGCGCCCGGACCGGCGGCCAGCAGCGCGATGGTCAGGAGGACATGGGTGAGCGGATACTCGAAACCGCCCTTCTGAACGTCATAGCCGTGGGGCAGGTGGACCAGGAAGATCGCGCCGAGCATGATGACGAGGATGCCCGCACTCGCGATGCGGGTCAGCACGCCGAACAGGACGCCCAGGCCGCCGAGCAGTTCGCCGTACCCGATCAGCGCCGCCAGGGCGAGCGGCTGGTGGGTGAAGGCGGAGAAGCCTTTCAGCCCCGGCCCGCCGAACGCGCCGAGCGCGATGGACGCGCCGTGGAAGATGAACGGGATGCCGACGGCCAGCCGGATCAGCAGCAGCGCAGTGTCCGCCGCCGATGTGGTCCGAACAGGGGCCGTGGTCTGTGACAGGGTACTCATTTGTCTCTCCTTGTTGTGGTATACTGAGCATGGCACGCTAGTTTTTAGAGTGCCTTCTGTGCAGTAATGCCTGCGTAATGGAAAAGGTTCCAGGCTGAAACCATTCCCAATAATCTGCTATCTGACCGGGAACATCAACGACATGACTCAGGATGGACATCAAGAACAGGCTGACAGGCGAGCCATCTTCTGCCCGGCCAACGCCGTGCTGAACCTGCTGAGCGGGCGGTGGACGCTGCACATCGTGCGGTCCCTGCTGGACGGCAAGACGCGATTTAACGAGATCGCGCGCGCCAACGGCCTGAACCCGGTGACGCTGCGGGAACGCCTGCGGGGGCTGGAGGAGGAGGGCGTGGTGACGCGGACGGTCGTCAGCGAGATGCCGCCGCACGTCGAGTACACGCTGACCGCAAAAGGCCTGGCCTTGAACGGCGTTTTCGAGTCGCTGGCGCAGTGGGGGCGGGACTGGATGCACCCCAAAGGCGCGGAGTTGGTGGATGCGCCGCTGGAGGAGCGAGAGAGCCGAGCGACTGAAGCCTCTCGCTAGAAAGACCGTCCTCGCGGACGGAGGAGGGGCTGGGCGGCTAGGGCAGCGTCACAGGCCGGCCGGTCTGGATGGATTCGAGGGCGGCGAGGGCGACGCGGACGGCCTCGCGGGCGTCGTAGACGGTGACGGGCATGGGGGAGTGGGACAGGAGGGCGTCGGTGAAGGCGCGCAGTTCCTGGTAATATGGGTCGTCGGTGGCCGCCCAGGGGCTTTGCGACGACGCCGGGGCGTTGTTCGGGGTGAACGAGAGCGTGGCGGTCTTGGCGGTGTCGAACTCGAGGAGGCCGCCGTCGCCCGCGACCTCGAAACTCGTCCGCATGGGGCCGCTGTGCGCCCAGGAGCCGGTGAGGTGCGCGACGGCGCCGGACGCGAAGCGCAGGGTGACGAGGGCGTAGTCGATCAGGCCCGCGTGTTCGGGGCGCCCGTACAGGCCTCGGGCGAAGACGCGGACGACGGGGCCGACGCACCAGAGGAGCCAGTCGAAGTCGTGGAGCATGGCATCGAGCACGACGCCGCCGCTCTGCGCGGGGTCGGCGTACCAGGACTGGGACGGCCCCCGTTGTGGGAACCCGGCCAGGCGCTCGGCGCGGAGGGCTGCAGGCGTCCCGACGCCGCCCGCGTCGATCAGTTCTTTGGCCCGGCGGTAGGCGGGGAAGTAGCGGACGACGTGTCCGGCCATGAGCGGGACGCCCGCGTCTTCGACGGCCCGCACGATGGCGTTGCAGTCTTCCAGGGTGCGCGCCAGCGGCTTTTCGACGAAGATGGCGGCCCCGGCGGCGGCTGCCCCGGCGACGCAGGCCCGGTGCGACGGCGTGGGCGTGCAGATGTCGACCACGTCCGGCGCAGTGTCGCGCAGCAGAGTCCCGAAATCCGTGTAGCCCCGGCCTGGGGCGAGCGCCTGGGCGGCGTCCGCCTGGGCGTCCAGCGCCGCGACGAGCTGCGCCTCCGGGATGGCGGCCCAGTGCCGGGCGTGCGTCGCGCCGAGTTTTCCCGCGCCTAAGATCGCCACTCGGAACGTCGTCATCAAGGCGCCGCCGTTCCTGGTGTCGCAGTAGTCGCCGGCGTGGGCGCTTCAGGGGCGGGCGCGCTCGGCGGCGTGGGGCTGTCGCGGATGCCGCCCATGGCCTGAACGTAGTGCATGTTGATGAGCGTCAACTGCGCGTCGGGCGGCGCGGGGGCGGCGTCGGCAAGGGTAGGCTTGGGGGCGTCGAAGAGGCGGTAGGCGACCAGAAATGTCTCGCCCGCGATCTGCACCACGTCGCCCTTGGTCGCGCATTCGGCGGGTATCCCCTGGCCGTCGAGCAGGGTGATGAAGTGGTACGCTGGGGCGAGCGCGTCGCGCTTGAGCGTGGTCGGGTAGAGCCTGCCGCTGAGCAGGTCGGCCATCGGGTTTGCCGCGGCTCTGGCGGCGGGCGCGGCCTGCGCCGCCGGGCGTCGCGCCGTCAGGCCGAGCAATCCCGCGCCCAGCGTCAGGACGAGCGCGGCGGCCAGGGGTAATCTTTTTCGCATGGGTGTTCCATTCGTGTCTGAGCGTCAGACGGGGGCGAGATCGATCAAGGCGTACACGTCGCTCGGCGCGAGCGTGACGCTGACGGACGGCAGAGAAACGGCGTTTTCCATGCCGGAGATTTCGCGGAAGTCCCAGTGGTCGCTGCCGCGCGTGTAGTGCATCACGCGGGCCTCGTCCGGCGACACCAGCAGGTAGTCCACGAGGCTGGGGATCGTCCGGTAGTGGTCGAACTTCTCGCTGCGGTCATAACCCTCGGCGCCGGGCGACAGGACTTCGACGATCAGCAGCGGGTTGGCGTAGATGTCCGTCCGTCCCCGATGGTACACCCGCGTCCCACAGACGACCGACACATCGGGGTACGTGTTCGTGCCGTCACCACAGTGGACTTTCATGTCCGAGCCGTAGACGCGGCAGCCGCGCGGCAGCAATGCCGCGCGCAGTGTACCGACGATGTTGGAGCACACCGTGTTGTGGTCATCGGTGCCGCCCGCCATCGCTCCGATGCGGCCATCCACGAACTCCCAGCGCCCGAAAGCCGTTTCCCCGAACGCGAAGTAGTCGTCTTCCGTGTAGCGGTCTTTTTCGACGTACTGCCTGGCGACGGCCATCGTCTTATCCTTTCGGCTGTCTCAGATGATGGGTGCTGCCCCGCTCCGTCAGCGGGATGGCGGCCAGCCAGTCCGGGAGGGCGTCCGGGGCGTACTTGGGGATGTCCAGGGTCAGGATGCTTTCCAGCGGGACGCCGAAATCGACCGTGCCGCCGCTGCGGTCGGCCAGCACGCCGACGCCGACCAGGCGGCCGCCCCAACCCTCGATGACCTCCATGGTGTCGCGGACGCTGCCGCCGGTCGTCAGGATGGCATCGACGAGCAGGACGTTCTCGCCCTCGCGGATCTCGAAGCCGCGCCGCAGGACGCGGCCCTTGCCGTCGTCGCCGCGCTCGGCGAAGATGCCGCGCGTGCCGAGTTTTTTGGCGACCTCATAGGCCAGCAGCACGCCGCCGGTCGTCGGCCCGACGACGACCTGCACCTCGTCCGCCGCGAACCGCTCGGCCAGGTCGGCGCACAGGCGCTCGACGTATTGGGGGAACTGCAGGACCTGGAACTTCTCTAAATATTGGGCGCTGTGGTATCC
>CAXUCQ010000327.1:0-4060 GCA_964249295.1 uncultured Armatimonadales bacterium
GCAACCTGCGGGGCGAGAAGAACCATGCCGGGCTGCTCAACCATCTGCGGGACCGGCCCGGCGATTGGCGGCTGGTCCTGATCGGCTGCCCGTTCGAGTATTCCCCCCATGTCGCCACCCACGTCGCACACCTGGCGGCGCTGGACCCTCGCGTCACGCTCATCCCCGGCGCCCCGCCCCGCACCGTCGCGGCGGCCATGGCGGCGGCGGACGTGCTGCTGCTGCCGTCGTTCGCCGACGCCACCCCCCTGGTGCTGATCGAGGCGATGAGCCACAAGCTGCCCTGGCTCGCCACGCCCGAGTGCGGCTCGGCGCACGACCACGCGGGCGGCCTGGTGCTGCCGGTCGCGGACTTCGGCCCGGCCATCGACTTCTTGGTGAGCAGGCCGTCGGCGCGGCGGGAACTCGGCGAAGCCGGCCACGCCCACTGGCGGGCCTGCTACCGATACGACGTCACCGGCCCCCGCTACGCCGCCCTGGCGGCGGGCGCGGACGCTCTGCCGCCGCTCCACGCCCCGGCGGACGCCCTGACGAAGACGCGGGCGATTTCTGAAGACTTCCACGCGCAGGAGCCATCCGCCCCGGCCTCGCAGGCGCCGGCGATCAGCGTCATCCTGCGCGCCCCCCGCGAGGCGCAGCCTCTGCGGCGCGCGCTGGACGCGCTGGGAAAGCAGACGCTGCCCGCCTGGGCCTACGAGACCATCGTCGTCGAAGACGGGCCGCGCCACGGGCTTGTCGCCTTCTGGCAGAAGAACAAGTCTCCGCTCCCCCTGACCCGGCAACGGACTGCGGCGACCGGCCTGGCGGCGGCCCGCAACGCCGGGCTGCTGCGGGCGCGCGGCGAGATCGTCCTGTTCCTCGACCACGCCTGCCCCCTGGCGCCGGACTTCCTGGAACAGCCCCTGCGCGCGCACCAGGCGCACCCCGCCCCCGGAGTCGGCGTCCTGTCCCGCCTGACGCTGCCGCCGATGGAAGCCGAAAACGTCACGGACCGCCTGCTCGAAAAAGAGCCGCCGCTGCGGATTCCCGAAGACGTCCCGCCGGGCGTGGAGGCGCGCGACGACGTGTATTTCCGCGCCCACGGCGCCTCGCTGAAGCGCAGCCTGCTCCTCCGGTACGGCCTGTGGGACACGACGGCCCCGGAAGCGGCGGCGGACGTCGAACTGTGCTGGCGGCTGACGGACGGCGGGCTGCGGCTGGTCGAGGCCCCGGCGTCGGTCGAGCAGGCCGCCTCGCGCTCCTGGCCGGAGTTCTGCCGCCGGCAGGCCGAGCAAGGGCGGGCCGCCGCCTGGCTCTGCCGCCGCGACGCACACCCCCGACTGCCGTTCTGGCTGGGCGTCGCCAACGCCCACCAGCGCCTGCCGGCGCTGGCCCCGGCGTGGCGGAAAGCCGCGTCCCTGGCCGAGACGCTGCGGGCGCTGGAAAAGACCGGCTGGACCGCCCTCCATCGCGACGCCGACTGGGAGACGAAGACCTGGCCCGCGCTGCTGTCCCTGCGGCAGATCGGCGTCGAGTTCCACCGGCTCTCCGGCTACGTGCAGGCCTTGGACGACTTCGAGGCCCAGGAGCGGACGAACCCCGTCCCCGTCGCGGGCGACGCGCTCGTCTCGGTCGTCGTGACCAGCTACAACTATGGCCGGTACCTCGCCGAAGCGGTCGAAAGCGTCGTCGCCCAGACGTACCCGCACTGGGAGATGGTCATCGTCAACGACGGCAGCCCCGACGACACTCAGGAAGTCGCCGAGGCGCTCGTCGCCGCCCACCCCGACCGCAGCATCAGGCTCATCAACCAGCCCAACTCGGGCCACGCCGCCCACGCCCGGAACAAAGGCCTGTCCGAAGCGCGGGGCCAGTACCTGCTGTGCCTGGACGCCGACGACGTTCTAGAGCCGACGTTCCTCGCCGAAAGCGTCGCGCTGCTCCAGGCCAACCCCCTCCTCGCCATCGCCTACACCGACCAGGAGCGGTTCTACGCCGACGGCACGGCGGAGCGGTTCCATGCGGGCGATTATTCCGTGCAGCACCTGACCCAGTACCTGCCCTTCGGCGCGTGCTCGCTGTTCCGGCGCGGCGCCTGGAACGACGCCGGCCCCTACAAGCCGGTCGGCTACGAGGACTGGGACTTCTGGCTGTCCTGCGCCGAGCGCGGCCACGTCGGACGCCGCATCCCCAAGCCGCTGTTCCGCTACCGCAAGCACAACCAGGGCAAATACGCCCAGGACGTGGCGCGCGGCCGGACGCACAAGGCCTGGCTCGTCCACAACCACCCGGCCCTCTTCTACGACGCCGCCCAGCCCTGGGCGCCAACTCTCGTCGTCGCCGACCAATGGCTGAGCAGAGCCCAGCCGCCCGCCCCGACGGCGCTCGTCAGCGTCCTGATGACCGGCGACGGCGGCGACCGAGAAGGCCTGCATCGCGCCCTCAGCAGTCTCCGCGCCCAGACCTACAATCATTGGGAGTTGATCCTGGTCCAGCGCGGCGAGCATGACATCCGCGCCGAGCTGCAGACGCTGGCGGCGGGCGCGCGGGTGACGCTGCTCCGCGCCTCCGCCGACACGCCCGCCGGGCAGGCGTGGAACACGGGTCTGCGGGCGGCGTCGGGCCGCTACGTCGCGTACCTGCCGACCGGGGCGGCATGGGAGCCGAACCATCTCGCCACGCTGGCCGGGTTTCTGGAGGGTACCGGCGAACACGCCGCCTACGCCGACAGCGTGGAGGCCGAAGCACCCCCCCTCGACGACCGGCAGATTCTGGTCGGGAACGTCGTCCCGCCGGGCGGGATGGTCCACGAAAAGGCCTGTCTCGACCGCAGCGGCCCGTTCGACCCCACCCTGCCGACGTGGGAGGATTGGGACCTATGGATCCGCCTGTCGCGCTTCTTCGACGTCGTGCATCTGCCGCAGGCGACCCTGCGCGCCGGGACGCCGCCGGACGCCCCTGCGGCGGAAGGGCGCGCGATGGAGACGATCTACGCCCGCTACGCCGGCGCGTCCCGGTCCGACCCGACGGTTGCCGCCGCGCAGCAGGAGGCCCTGCAGCGGGTGCGCGAGCGGGCGGACCGCGCCGCCGCCCATGAACGCGATCTGGCGGACGCCGAGCAGCGTTTCTCCCATGGGGACAACGGCGGCGCCAAAGCGCTGCTGCATCGGCTCCTGGAGTCCGCCCCTGGGGACACGCGCGTCCTGAACGACCTGGGCGTGATCTCGTGGCAGGAGAAAGCGCACGAGGAGGCACTGGGTTTCTTCCTCCGGGCGCTGCAGGCGGACCCGAAGACCGCGCCACCGTGCTCAACTGCGCCGACGCGCTCCGGTCGCTCGGCCTGTCCGAAGACGCCGGCCTGCTGCTGACGGCCTACGCGCGGAAACACCCCGGCGACGCCGAAGCGGCGCACATGTGCGACGCCCTCTCCCGGCCTGCCAAGACGCGCGCCGCCGCCTGACAGGGAGATGAGACCGGACATCGACAGGCCCGCCGCGCCCGCAGCGGGCCTGTCGGCGTTGGTATTAGACCACTGGCGCAAGTCCCCCAGGGCTGAACCCCTGGGCTGTGGAATGCATTCTGCCCGCCCGTGAAGGCGTCGGCTAGTTCTAGTTCCTGCGCCCGCGAAGGCGGGCAATATGCTTTTCTCAGCCCAGGGGTTCAGCCCTGGGAGGCCCCCCGCAAGCGGCCTGTCGGCCTTAAACAACGTCGTCCGGCCTCGACCCCTCCAAAAGACTGGTACATTTCCCAGCGCCAAGGGCCTAAAGAACGGGCCGACGCCGCCGACAATAGAACCTGTCAGTCGCAGGCAGCGTGAGGATCGCCAAACAGGCTCGGCAATCACAGCCCGCCTCCACAGCAAGAGTCCTGGCCCTCACACCGCCCCGGCTTTCACACCAACACACTGCGGCAGGATGCCGCTTTTACAGCAGTCGCCGTCGGCCCAGACACCGGAGGCGCTCAGGGAGGAACCACACCAATGTCCACACGCATCAACACCAACACAACGGCCATGATGGCCGCCCAGAACCTGTCGATGAACAGCGACCGGGTCAGCCAGAACATCGAGCGGCTGTCGTCG
>CAXUCQ010000328.1:0-399 GCA_964249295.1 uncultured Armatimonadales bacterium
GTCCATCAGGGGGGTGGTTTGCGGCGGGGCGTCTTCTTCCGCCAGGATGCCGCGCAGCCTGAGCAGGGCGCGCTGCTGGAGACGCGAGACGTGCATCTGGGAGACGCCTAATCTCAGGGCGATCTTTGACTGGGAAAGCTCCTCGAAAAACCGGAGGTGTACGACCTGGCGCTCGCGCTCGTCCAGCACGTCCAGGGCGCGGCGCAGGTCGGTATACGCCTCGATGTCGTGCATGGCGTTGTCGATCCGCCCTATCACGTCCATCAGCGTGGCGCTGTCGCCGCCGCTGTGCGGGTCCAGGCGCGTGTCCAGCGAGACCGCGCCGGCGATGTGGCTGATCTCGAGCGCTTCCATGACCTCGTCTTCCGAGGCCCCGAGTTCGGCGGCGATCTCATGGAC
>CAXUCQ010000328.1:409-3646 GCA_964249295.1 uncultured Armatimonadales bacterium
ACGCCCAGCGTGGCGGCGTAGGGGACCTGGTGCAGCGCCTCCAGCGCCTCGTCCTCCGACAGCCCCATCTTCACCGCGACTTCGTGAATCGTCGCCGGGCGGCCCAGACGCGCCGTGAGGGCCTGCTCCGTCTTGCGGGCGGCCAGGGCGCGCTCCTGCAGCCAGCGCGGCACCTTCACGTGCCACGTCTTGTCCCGGAAATGCCGCTTGATCTCGCCGACGATGGTCGGCATCGCATACGTGGAGAACTTGACCTCGCGTGACGGGTCGTATCGGTCGAGGGCGTTGATCAGGCCGATGTTGCCGACCTGCACGAGGTCTTCCAGGGTCTCGCCGCTGCCGACGAAGCGAGCGGCGACGTAGTGGACCAGCCTCTGGTGGAACAGAATCAGTGTCTCACGCAGCCGCGGATCGCGGGTCCGGGCGTACTGGAACGACAGCGACTGCATGTTGCCCTCGGTCGCCACGGGCAAACTCCCGGTCGGAACAGACGACGGCACGCCCGATGACCGGGCAACTGCATACGCCCTGTCTCTGTCTTGCTGCAACATACCCACATCCTGTCCACGCTCGTCTCGACGAGCCGCCCCCTGTCAAGGGTTTGTCCTCTGGAACACGGTCCATGACGAGCGGGGCGCCGGAAATGTTTCCGCCCCGCCGGCCCCGCCGCCACATCCGACGTCGTGCGGATGGCCGGCGCTGTGCTCCATGACCGGGGGAAAGCCCCGCATCTGGCTTCGGAGAGGTGAAACTTGGGGCGGACGGCTGAAAGGGGAACAGGCGTCCGCCCCGGCATCCTCAGCGCGAGGAGGGAGCCGTCGGGACGGAGCGTTGCGGCGCGCGCAGCAGCCCCGCGTCACCCAGGGGTTTGGAGAAAGTCGGCGCGAAACTCAGGACGGGCGGCCGCGCCGAGCCGCGGGCCAGCCCCCCAGGGACGAACGTCACCCCGCGGCGGGACGGCGCGGGACGGCCGGAACGGATGTAGGCCAAAGTAGAATCTCCTTGTCGAACGGATATTGGACGGCGACAACATCGTGTTCATCCCAAGTGCATGATCTCTGCCAAAGCCCGCGTGTGCGTACCCCTGACGTGTGTTCCGCGCTGACAGAGACAGTGTACCCGACCGAGTGTCAAGCGAACATGAAGGGCGATGTGAGTTTTTCTAGAGTTGCCGGTCGGAGCCAAGACTTGACGGGTTCGCCGGACGGCGCTATAATGCCCGTGCCGTCGCCGCGCTGCGGGAGCAGGATGTGGACACGCCCGTCCGCGCGTCCGGGCCATCCAGAAACGCCATGACACGATCAAAACTTTGTGCGACACTTCTGGGCCTCGCCTTTCTGTCCGCAGGTCCCGCCCACGGCGGCAGTCTCGGCACGCCGTACACCGACCCGGACCAGCTCACCAGGCTCCCGTTCGGGACGCACTCACACTGGGCGCAGCCCTGGCGCGCGTACCTGGAGACCGTGCCGGCCACGACGTTCCTGAATGGGACCGGCCTGAACTGGAACCTGAACGGCCAGAACCCCGGTCTCGTCGCCCAGATGCTGGCCCGACACGGAATCCGTCACGTCCGCATCGAGGTCGGCTGGAACAACATCAGCCCGACCGACGACAGCCAGCTCACCGACGCCCTGTCGCTGGGCGACACGCTGCGCGCCTGCAAGCGATACGGCCTGCGCCCGCTGATCCTGCTGAACGCCAACCAGGGCGTCCCCTGCCCGATCACCGCCTTCAGCCGCACCGTGACCGAGGCAGCCCATCGGGGCGACACGACGGTCCACCTGGACGACACCGGCGGCCTGCGGATCGGCTACAGCGGCCTGTCCGACCTGAGCGACTACTGGGCCGCCGAGGCGCTGGTCGCGCGCATCGACGGCGACACGGTCACGCTGTCCAAGCCTCTGCCCAAAGACCTCCCGGCGGGCGCTCAGGTCCCGATGGCGACCCTGAAGTACCGCCCGTTCTCCCGGCCCGGCGGCGCGGACTACAAGGCGACCATCGCCGGGTGGCAGCGCTACGTCGGCACCGTCGCCCGTTTCGCGGGTTCCGTGCTCGGCAGCGCGGACGGCCGTGACAAAGGCTTCGACATGGAGATCTGGAACGAGCTGACCTTCGGCAGCCGCTTCCTCAGCATCCAGAACTACTACTCCCCGCCGCTCGCAAGATTTGACGAGGGCAGCGTCCAGGGCGCGATCCTCCGGGACACGGCCGCCTACGCCGACGCCCACCCGGACGACTTCGCGGGGGTCCGCTTCGGCGACGGCTTCGCCAACACGATTCCCTGGGACGCTTCCAGCAACAAGCCGGCGCGCATCGCCGCGATCGACAAGCATCCCTACCAGGGGCGCGACACCTACCCGAAGGACAACTATCAGGGCGACACGCTTAACGCTTTATATCAGCGCGACTCTTATGTGCCGACCTACTCCGCGCTGTTCCCCGAATACTTCGCCACCGCCCTGCAGACGGAGTACATCGAGCGCGACGCGGCGCCGATCACCACCGACATCTACGGCACCAGGCATGGCCGGAACGCCCGCGTTTTGGCCGGCCGGGTCGTCCCCTGCTCGACCTGGATCACCGAGGTCAACATCGGGCCGAACAGCGATCAGCCGGACGTCAGCCGCGACCGCGCGCTCGCGCTCAAGGCGAAGACCTCCGTCCGCTACTTCTGCTTCTATCTCGACAAGGGAGTCACGCAGATGGACCTGTTCGCCGCCACGGGCGGCGACGGGGGCCTGGGCATCGTCCAGGACAACTTCCTGGATTATGCGAAGCAGCCGAACGCCGCCTACCCGAGTGACGACGCGCCCCTGGCCTCGCCGGCGCTGGCCGCCGTGGGCCGCATCGCGGCCCACATGAGGCAGGGCCTGGATGCCGCGCTGACGGCCACGCGGCCCCTGCGCCTCGTCTCGCTCCAGGACACGCACGACCATTTCCAGTTCCGGGGCGACGGCACGCCCGCGCACCCCGATCTTTACGACCGCGACGTGTTCGCGTTCCTGCCCTACCAGGTCAACGCGCACCGCTTCGTCATCCCCTACTACGTGATGACGCGCGACGTGACCAAAGATCTGCGCGACGAGGCCTTCACGCTCACGGTCCAGGGCCTGCACGGCGTCGGGGCCGACGTCTCGGTCTACGACCCGATCAACGACATATCCGTTCCCGTTGCCGTCACCGGACGCCAGGCGGACTCTCTCACCCTGCGCGTCACCACGGGGGACTATCCGTACC
>CAXUCQ010000328.1:3656-4049 GCA_964249295.1 uncultured Armatimonadales bacterium
GTCCAAGAGTCGACGTCCGGCCCAGCGTCTGGGCAGCGGAAAGCGGCGCCGGCCAAGTCTCGGAAACGCTGACGTTCGCCGGGCCATCGGGCGGACGGCCCGACAACAGGGTACAATCAGGTCAGGTGATTGGCGACAAGGCGGAGCAGAGGGAGCGCCCCATATGACCAGCACGACACGTGTGACAGCCAGGCACAAGCCCCCCGTCCCTGCCGACGGGCCGTCCGCCCTCGCGCCGCGCACTCAACTCACTGCGCCGACCGCGACTTTTGACGCACAGACGCCGCCCGTCTTCGCGCCGCCCGCCCTCGGCAGCGACATGGGCCTGGGCGACGCCATGTCCTTCGGCGGCGGCTTTTCCGCCCCCGCCCCGACACCCTCCGCTCCGCCCGA
>CAXUCQ010000329.1:0-4039 GCA_964249295.1 uncultured Armatimonadales bacterium
GCTAGGAGTACGGCTCCTACTTTCCTAATCCCCCCTTTAGGAAGGACCCTGCGAAGCAAAGAGGTAGGTCATCTTTTTCAACTCCTGCACACAACTCCGGGAACACAACCGAAAATAATCCTGTTAAGAACATTGACAACAGCGCACTCAAGAGATATAATACAGGGCGCGAGATTAAACACGTTTTCACTCGAATTCACGCAGGAGGCACATCAGATATGGCAAAAACAGTAGGCATCGACCTCGGAACCACCAACTCCGTTATCGCTGTTCTCGAAGGCGGCGAACCCACCGTCATCGCCAACGCCGAAGGCGCGCGCACCACCCCGAGCGTTGTCGGCTTCACCAAGACCGGCGAGCGACTGGTCGGCAGCGGGGCCAAGCGGCAGGCGGTCGTCAACCCAGACCGGACCATTATCTCCATCAAGCGGAAGATGGGGACGGCAGATAAGACCAGCATCGACGGCACCAACTACACGCCGGAGCAGATTTCGGCGATGATTCTGCAGAAACTCAAAACGGACGCCGAGGCCTATCTCGGCGAGAAGGTCGACAAGGCCGTCATCACCGTCCCGGCGTACTTCAACGACGCCCAGCGCAACGCCACCAAGGACGCGGGCCGCATCGCCGGCCTTGAGGTGCTCCGCATCATCAACGAGCCGACGGCGGCGGCGCTGGCCTACGGGCTGGACAAGAAGAAGAACGAGACCATCCTGGTCTACGACCTCGGCGGCGGCACGTTCGACGTGTCCGTGCTCGATGTCGGCGACGGCGTGTTTGAAGTCCGCTCCACGGCGGGCGACACCCGGCTCGGCGGCGACGACTTCGACCAGCGCATCGTCGAGTACGTGGCCGATGAGTTCAAGAAGGATCAGGGCATCGACCTGCGCAAAGACAAGCAGGCCATGCAGCGCCTGCGCGAAGCGGCGGAAAAGGCCAAGATCGAGCTGAGCAACGTCGTGCAGACCTCGATCAACCTGCCGTTCATCACCGCCGACGCCGAGGGGCCGAAGCACCTGGACGTCAACCTGACCCGCGCCAAGTTCGACGAGTTGACCCGCGACCTGGTGACCCGCACGGAGGAGCCGTTCAAGCGCGCCCTGGGCGACGCCGGCATCAAGGCCGAGGAGGTCGATGAGATCATCCTGGTCGGCGGCTCCACGCGCATCCCCGCCGTGCAGGACCTGGTCAAGCGGCTGGGCGGCGGCAAAGAGCCGAACCGCAGCGTCAACCCGGATGAGGTTGTCGCCATCGGCGCGGCCATCCAGGCGGGCGTCCTGGGCGGCGAGGTCAAGGACGTGGTCCTGCTCGACGTCACCCCGCTCTCGCTGGGCATCCAGACCCTGGGCGACATGTTCACCAAGCTGATCGAGCGCAACACGACGATCCCGACCCGCAAGTCCGAAACGTTCTCCACGGCGGCGGACGGCCAGACAGCGGTCGATGTCGTCGTCTACCAGGGTGAGCGCACCATCGCCAGCCAGAACAAGCTGCTGGGCCGCTTCCAGCTCACGGGCATCCCGCCCGCCCCGCGCGGCGTCCCGCAGGTCGAGGTCACGTTCGACATCGACGCCAACGGCATCGTCAACGTGTCCGCCAAGGACAAGGCCACGACCAAGGAGCAGCGCATCACCATCTCCGGCGCCGGCACGCTGGACAAGTCGGACGTGGAGCGCATGATCCGCGAGGCCGAGGCGCACGCCGCCGAGGACCAGCAGATCCGCGAAAAGGCCGAAGCCCGCAACCAGGCCGACCAGACCGTCTATCAGGTCGAGCGGATGCTCAAGGACCTGGGCGACAAGGTCCCGGCTGACGAGAAGACCAACGTCGAGACCGCCATCGCGGGCGTCAAGTCCGCCCTCGAGTCCGACGACGCGAGCCGCATCAAGTCCGCGACGGAAGAACTGCAGCAGGCCTCGTACAAGCTGAGCGAGATCCTGTACAAGCAGACCGACGGCGCCGAGACCAACGGCACCAACGGCTTCCACGGCGGCGAGACGCCCGCCGGCGCCGAGCAGACCGCCGGCCACGACGACGTCATCGACGCCGAGTTCAAGAGCGAGTAATCGCCCTTTGTAGGGGCGACCCGGCGGGTCGCCCTGAAACAAACACAGGGACACGGCATGCCGTGTCCCTACACAATCTCACCCAAAACACGCCACACAACCAACGGAGGAAAAACCGACAATGGCAAACATCGTTCGTTTCGATCCCTTTGAGGACATGGTCCGCCTGCAGCGCGAGGTCAACCGGCTGTTCGAGGACAACTCCCGCAGCGGCGGCCACAACGGCGCCGAACGCGCCGCCGCCCGCACCTGGGCGCCCGCCGTCGACATCGTCGAGGACGCCAACGGGATCGTCCTGAAGGCCGAGCTGCCCGGCTTGAAACAGGAAGACATCGACATCGAGTTGACCGGCGACACGCTGACCATCCGGGGCGAGCGCAAGTTCGAGGACGCGCAGCGACGCGACAACTACGTCCGCATGGAGCGCTCCTACGGCACGTTCCAGCGCTCGTTCACCGTCGGCGTCCCGGTCGACGCCGACAACATCCGCGCGTCCTACAAGGACGGCGTTCTGGAAATCTCCCTGCCCAAGTCCGAGGCCACGAAGCCGAAGAAAGTCCAGGTCACGACCAGCTAACGACAGCGCAACAAAAGGGGCGGAGCCATGATCGGCTCCGCCCCTTTGTTTGTCTGCAACCTCTGTCGACGCTACGCGCCGATGGGCAGGCCCTGGTTTTTGGCTTCCTCCTTGACCGAGTCGAGGGCCTCATGCAGCGCTTCTTTGGCCGCATCCCCGGCCTTGTCGAACGCATCATGGGCCGCCGTCTGGGCCGTCGCCGCCACCGCGCCCGCTTTGTGCGCGATGTCGCTGACGGTCGCCTGCGCCTTTTCCGCCAATTGGTCGCGCGTCGGCCCCATCAGCTCGTGCTCCTTGCGCGTTTCCGGGATGAGCGCGCCGATCAGCGCGCCGATCACGATGGCGATCAGACCGAGGGCGAGCGGGTTCTGGTCCAGCAGCCGTGCGAAGAGATTATCTTTCATGTGTTTGTTCCTCGGGTGATGATTAAGACGCGAACGCGGCGTCGCCGGAGCTTTTCAGGAAGCGCGCGAGCAGGAAGCCGAGTACGGCGGCGATGCTCAGGAAGACGGCGGGGCGCGCACGGGCGAAGTTCTCGGTGTCGGCCAGAAGTTCCTCGACCTCCTTGCCATGGACGGTGCCGGCGACCTGGGCGATGCGGTCCGCGATCATGTCGGCGTAGTGGCTGCTGCCGGCGTGCCCCTGCTCGCCCAGCTGGCTGCCGGACTGGCGGATGAGCTGGGCGATGTCGTCCAGGCCCGTCGCCGCGCGCTCCTTCTGGCCGGTCACCTGGGAGCGGAACTGGTTGCGACCCAGCTCCCAGACATGGCTGACCGTCTGCTGGCCCTGCTGGACGGCCTGCTGAGCCTGATCCTTCACCTGGTCTTTGACCTGCTGTGTCTGCTGTTTCACCTGCTCGGTTTGCTGCTTCGCCTTCTTGCCCACCTGTTCCGTCAGTGTGGGAGTCGGGCTGTCTGTGTTGTCTGCCATGGGTTCAATCCTTAAAGCGAGTGATGCCAGCGCCCCGACGGCCAAATTCCAGCGAAAGCCGAAACGCTATGGCTCGTATCTTCCCGTTCTCCCGGTAGAATAAACCGACCCCCGGCCGCTCGGCAGGAGTTCCGGTCGGGACGCGCCGGGGAACTTGACTCTTCCCAAAGATGTTAGGTATATTGACAGCGTCACGCTCAAGTTGACAAAAGAAGGTACGCGCATGGCGATTGACTACAAAGACTACTACAAGATCTTGGGACTTGCGAAATCCGCCTCCGAGAAGGAGATCAAAGCCGCTTATCGCAAGCTCGCGCGTCAGTACCACCCGGACGTGAACCCCGGCGACATGAGCGCGGAAGACAAATTCAAAGACGTCGGCGAGGCCTACGAAGTCCTGTCGGACCCCGACAAGCGCTCCAAATACGACCAGTACGGCGACCAGTGGAAGACCTACAGCCAGGGC
>CAXUCQ010000330.1:0-4019 GCA_964249295.1 uncultured Armatimonadales bacterium
CCCCTGGGGGACGATGGCGAGCCGGGTCTGGGGCGTCGGCAGCATCGTGGTCATCTTCGCCATCCTGAACAGCAGTCTGGGCAACGCGGTGGCGGGCATCAGCGCGGCGACCCGCGTCCTGTTCGCGATGGGGCGGGCCGGGACGCTGCCCCGCCCGCTGGCGCACCTCAGCGGGCGGTACCGCACCCCGGATGTCGCGACGCTGGCGACGGTGCTGATCGGGACGGCGCTGGCGCTCTGGCTGGGGCGGCGCTACGGGCCGACGTCGGCGTATGCGCTGGCCGGGACGATGGTCACGATCCTGATCCTGGTCGTCTACATGGCGACCTGCCTGGCCGTGCCGTTCTTCTTCCACCGCGAGCGCCGGGCGGAGTTCCGGGTGGGCCGCCACGTCCTCCTGCCCCTGCTGCCGGCGGTCATCCTGGTCTTCCCGATCTGGACCCAGTTCGTCCCGGCCCCGGCCCCGCCGCTCAACCTGGCCGGGCCGGCCTGCGGCGTCTGGCTGGGGTTGGGCCTGGTCATCGTGGCCGTGCTCCGCCGCCGCGCGCCCCAGGCGCTCGCCGAGAGCGGCCGGCTCACCCTCGACGATCAGCCTTGACGGCCCCGCGCCGCGCGGCCCGCCAAAATACCTGTGTGACTCGATGCAGAGTTGGGTAGACTCGCGGCGCACGCTGTCGTTAAGGAAGCAATGCCATGACCTGCCCCCGATGCGGCTACACCTATTCTGCGCTCGACATCTACTGCCTGCGCTGCAGCCTCCAGGCCACCGAGGACCGCGCAAGGGCGGTGACTCCTGCCGAGCGGACGGTGGTCATGGACGGCCCGTTCCCCATCTCGCCGGCGTCGGCGGGCCGTTTCTCGCTCCCCTGGGCGCTTGCTCTGCTGGCCGTTCTCGTGCTGCTGGCGGGAGGCATCTTCCGGCAGATGAGCGCCGTGCCGCATCGCTCCAACCCGTCCCGCCTCAGCCTGGGCGCGGCGCCCCGTGCCTCTACGCCCGTCAATGCTTCCCCGCTTTAGCGGCCTCCGCCGTTCCCGTCCCTCACCCGTTTCCGCTGAGTGTCACGCTTGTGTCACGGCCACGTCGTCACGACCTCCGGCGCGAGCGCCGGGGCGTCAGCGGGCCAGCCCGGAGCGCCACAGGACGTAGACCATCGACAGCAGGAAGAACAGGACGAACGGCAGCAGGAAGCGCCAGAACCAGCGGCGGTTCGTGGGGGCGTCGGCGCGCTCCCGGTCGGCCCGCCGGAGCGACTCCTGGATCGGGTCCGGCCTGTCTTCGCGGGGCGTGTCCGGCGGGGTCGGCATGGGTGCGATTGTACCCGATGAAGCCAGCCTCATAAGCCTGTCGTGGTACGGCGCTGTCGCAGGTACAATACAGGTGATCTGCCGGTCCGCCCATTCCGTTCCGCCTGCGTCGTGCCGCAAGGACACCCACCTTGAGTAGCGAAACCATACAAGCGTTTTCCGACCCGGAAGCCTCCCCCGCTGCGCCACCCGCCTATTTCGTCTCGCTGACGGTGGAGAACTTCCGCTGCTTCGGCCCGGCGCAGACACTTGATCTATCCAATGGTGACAATCGGCCCGCTCCCTGGACGATCATTCTCGGCGAGAACGGCGTTGGCAAGACGACACTGTTGCAGTGTCTGGCAAGGCTTCAACCGGAGGCTTTTCCTCCTAAAGAGTTAGAACTCTCCGGGTTAGATAAAGATAGTGATTTTCTCCCGTTCAACTTCAAGCCCCGCGACGCAAGCATCCGCGCTTTCAGAAACTACTGGACTTATCACAACAAAACGAAGTTTGGTTACGCCATTAGGGCAGGGGCGGTTGAATGTTCTATCTGCTATGGGCATAAAATTTCCTTTCGCTCAGCCCATCAGAATGTTAGTAATCTGTCCATTGAAGGTTTCATAGGTTTCACTACTACTCATATCGCCTCAGAAAACATCGCTGGCCTAATCTGCTATGGTTACGGCGCGAGTCGGCGTATGGGAAGAACTTCGTTATCTGAACAGCGCACGGAAGACACGACGGCAAGCCTGTTCTCCGATGACGTAGATCTGGTGAACGCGGAAGAGTGGCTGTTGCAAGCAGACTACGCGGCGAGCAAATCGCAGGGCAACGGCAAAGCCGCATCGCGCCGTGACCAGGTAAAACAGGTGCTGATTGATCTCCTGCCCGATGTCACAGACCTGCGTATTGACGTGCCGGAGGGAAGTCTCGGGGCCGCAACGGTCGAGTTTCAGACGCCCTACGGCTGGGTGCCGCTGAAAAGCCTGAGCCTCGGCTATCGGACACTGATCACCTGGATGGTGGACCTCGCCAGTCGTTTGTTTGACCGCTACCCGGATAGCCCCAATCCTCTGGCCGAGCCTGCCGTCGTGCTGGTGGACGAGATCGACCTGCACCTGCACCCGCGCTGGCAGCGGACGTTGATGCAGTTCCTGAGCGACAAGTTTCCGAACGCGCAGTTCATCGCGACGGCCCACAGCCCGCTCGTCGTGCAGGCGGCGACAGACGCCAACATCGTCCTGCTGCGGTGCGAGGGCGACCATGTCGTGATCGACAACAACGTGGAGACGATCAAGAACTGGCGCGTGGATCAGATTCTGACCAGTGACCTTTTTGGCCTGGAAAGCGCCCGCCCGCCGCAACTCGATCAGGCGCTGGAAGAGCGGACTCAGATTTTGTCAAAGCCGCACCTCTCAAAAGCCGATGAACGGCGTTTGAAGACGCTCGAAGCGCAAATCGGACAACTGCCGACCGGCGAAACGCCGGAAGACATGCAGGCTATGGACATCATCCGACGCGCCGCTGAACTACTAAAGACGGAGTAGGGCGGGCGCGTTGATCAAGATCACGAAACCGGTGGCCCCCGACGTGCTGGAAACGCGGGGCCGCAGAAGACGAGTGGCCCAGTGTCGCGCGTATACGGCGCATTCGGCAGAGTATGACGCGGGGACGCGCGTGTTCAACTTCGACGCCGACATCTACGCGCATAAGACGGTCAAGCAGGCGCTGATTGAAGCGCAGCATGGCAAGTGCTGTTTCTGTGAAAAGAAGATCGGGGCCGAGGGCGATGTCGAGCATTTCCGGCCCAAGGCGAGTTTCTGCCAGGGCGAGGGTCTGCCGCTGGAAAGGCCGGGCTATTACTGGCTGGCGTATGACTGGGACAATCTCCTGCTGGCCTGCCCGATCTGCAACCAGCGGTTCAAGAAGAACTACTTTCCTCTGGTCAATCCGGTTCACCGTGCGAGAAATCATAAAGCCGACGTGGCGCAGGAGCAGCCGCTCTTGCTCAATCCGGCAGTGACGGACCCGGCAGCCTATATCGGGTTTCGTGAAGAATATGCATACCCGATAGATGATAATCCGCGCGCCCGAGAAACTATCAACCGACTGGGGCTGAACCGCGCGAACCTGAATGAAGAACGGCGGGATCATCTCAGCCACCTTGTCACCTTGCGCAAGGTGCTGGACCAGGAAGCGAGACTGAGTGGCAGCAGAGAAGGGCGGCAATTGCTGGAAGACGCGCGGGCTTTTCTGAACGTCGCTGTCCATGATTCGGCCAAGTTTACCGCGATGGCGCGGTCAGCGGCGGCAGTTGACTTCCGCCCGTCGGCGCTCTAGGACGGGGTAAATGCAAGGGGCAAATGGCGGATAACGTTGTGGAAACGGGGCGCACGGAAGCGGCCCCGGCGGGGCGGTTCCCGGCGCTGAAGTCGCGCAACTTCCGGCTGCTGTGGTTCGGGCAGGGGGTGTCGGGCGTCGGGTCGATGATGCAGGTGTGGGCGGTCAACTGGCAGTTGTACGCCCTGACCCATCACGCGCTGGCATTGGGGCTGATCGGGCTGTTCCGCGTCGTGCCGATCGTGCTGTTCTCGCTGGTCGGCGGGACGGTCGCGGACGCCTGGGACCGGCGCAGGGTGATGCTGGCGACGCAGACGACGCTGGCCGGGGTGGCGGCGGCGCTGGGCGGGCTGACAGTTTATAATGACATGAGGTCGTCGGAGATCTACTCC
>CAXUCQ010000331.1:0-3989 GCA_964249295.1 uncultured Armatimonadales bacterium
CGCCGCCGCGTCGCCGACGGCGGGAGCCGAAGCAGGCCGAGGCGCGACGGCGGCGAGCGGAACGGCGGGCGGCGCCGGGGCGACGGCAGCCGCCGTCACCGTGGTCAGTGTCGCCGTGGCCGGGCCGGCGGGCGCCGCCCCATCCTTGCCGGCGTCGTGGAAGACAAACGCCGTCAGGTGCAGGTTCGTGGTGATCGCCGGCGCGGCCGCCGGCGCCGAGGGCGACGGCGCCCCCCCGCCCGGATGCATCTGGACGCTCGTCACGGAGATGATCTTCGGGAAGCGCGTCAGGTTGTAAAGGAACGACACCGTGTCGGCATACGTCCCGACCACGTCGACGCCGATGTCGAGCGTGTCATAAGGAGGCGTGGGGGCCTTCTTGGCGTCCGCGCCGCCCGCATCCGCCCCCGCGGCGGCGGGCGTCGCCGGGACCGGCGTCGAGATCAGTCCGGGCCGGACCGACGTGACCGTCAGGTGCGTCGTCGTCGCCAGCCCCTGCAGCTGCTTCAGCAGCGTGGGGACGAACGCCTTGGCCGAGACGGACGCTTCCAGGAACTGCGCCCGAGACGCGATGGCGTCGTATTCCTGCTGGGTCTGCTGGTAGCGCTGGGCCGTCTGTTCGCTCGTGCCGACGAGTGCTTCTTTGCCGCCGACGGTCGCCTGCAGGTCGTGAATCTGCGAGTCGATCAGGAACATCACGATGGCCCCGACCACGAGTACCAGGCCCGCGACGCCCAGCAGCATCTGGACGACGCGCTTGGGACCCAGGTCGGACAGGTTAAGACTTCTGGACATCGGTGGACCCTCCCTTGGGGGCGGCGCCCGGCTCCGGCTTCAGGTGCGCGGTCATCTGGAACGAGACCGTGTCGGTGTCGCCGGTCTTCTGCTGCTGCACGAACGCCAGATCGACGTGGTCCGTGCCGGGGGACTGGTTCATCCGCATCATGGCTTCCCCGACCAGCGTCTGATTCAGCGTCGTGCCGCTGAGGCTGACGGTCGGGTCGGCCCCGGCGGCGCTGCCCGGCGCGCCGCCGCTGCCGGTGACGCCCAGTGCCGTCAGCCACGTCTTCTCCGGCAGGCTGTTGGCGATGGCGTACAGGTTGCTGTACCAGAACAGGGTGTCGGCCTTGGCGCCGTCCAGCGTCTTGACCTTGGGCTGCAGCGCCGTGATCTCGCCCTGCAGCGTCTGAATCTTGTCGACCTTCGGCTGCAGGTTCTGGATCTGCGCGCTCAGATCGACCACCTGGCTGTGCAGGGCGACCTGCCGAATCATCAGGCCGCAGACCGCAAGGATGATGCAGCCGGTTTCGGCGCTGATCCCGTAGATCAGCTTGCGGATGTTCTGCTCTTGCCGCCGTTTTTCCGCCCGGCGGCCGGCGATCAGATTGATGGAAGGCATAGGTTTCTCTCCTTGGCCGAGGCCCCGAGCCGTCAGGCCGCTTTGGCGTGTTCCCGCGCGCCCGCCCGGCCCCGCGCCGCGGTCTGCGCCGTCATCTCTTTGAGGGCGAGGCCGACCCCGGTCGTCAGGGCGGCGGCGTTCTCCGCCAGAAAGCTCGGCGCGAACGCCGTCGTGTCGAGCGCCGGGTTGTCGAAGACGTTCCAGATCTCCACGGCGGCGCCGAGTCGCGCCGACATGTAGGCCTCCAGGCCGCGCAGCTTGGCGCTGCCGCCCGTGACGATGATCTTGGAGACGGCCCCGCCGCCCGTCTCCGCCGTGATGCCGGCGGGCAGGTTGGAGTTGGCCGGGTCCGTGAGCTGTGACTGATAATAGTTGGTGGAGCGGCGCACCTCGCGCAGAAGCTCGTCGATGACCGGCTGGACCGACCGCGCCAGCGTGACCTTGTCGGCCTCCGCCTCGGGGTTGAGCAGCGCGCTCATGTCGACCTCCGCCTTGAGCTGCTCCAGGTCGGCCCAGTCCTGGCGCGGCGACACGGCCTTGAGCGCCCCGGTGAAGTTGTCGCCGGCGATGGAGATGTTGCGGGTCAGGGCGAACTGGCCGCTGGTGACGATGTTGACGTCGGTCGTGACGGCGCCGATGTCGAGCAGGGCGACGGTGACGCCGTCCCCCGGACGGGTCGCCGACAGGTCCAGCAGCGCCCGCTGCAGCGCGAACGCCTCGACGTCGATGGCGACCGGCTCCAGCCCGGCCTCGGACAGCGTCAGCAGGCGCGACTCGACCATGTCGCTGGGCGCGGCGACCAGCATCACGCCCATCTTGTCGTCCTCGCCCGGCACGGGGCCGGTGATCTCGAACTCGATCAGACTGTCTTCCACCGACGACGAGATGTACTTGCCGGCCTCGAAGCGGACCGATTTGCGTAGGATGCTCTCGGCCATGCGCGGCATCTTGACGTGGCGGACGATGACGCTCGTGCCGCCGATGGCGGCGGCGGCGCCGTTGGCGTCGATGGCGGCGACCTGCAGCAGCTCGCGCAGCGCCTGGGCGACCGCGGTGCGGTTGACGATCACGCCGTCGCGGACGGCCTCCGGCGGCGTGGCGCCCACCGCCGCGCGGGTGATCTTCCAGCAGCCGGGGCCGCGCCCCGGCTCCGCCTGGACCACCTTGATCGTGCGGCTGCCGATGTCGACCCCGGCCACCGTTTCTTTTCCGAAAATGCGTTCTAATCCGAGCATCTGGGGGACCCCTTTCGGGCAACAATCGACGGCATCCGCGTGTGTCGCGAGGAGCATCGTCCCGCCCGTCCGACGGGCGGGCAGAGGAGGACTCGCTCACGCGCGGGATTTCTGTTGCTTGTGATTATTGGCGCGGGGGCCGGAAAACTGAAGGGGCGGAATCGGGTGCGGCAAACTCTCCCCACCGTGCAGGAGTGGTGCCAAAGCGGCTGAGGAAAGTGCGGGACTTTCGGGTGGGTCACCGCCGTCCCAAGAAGGACCGGGATGTGCTATAATCAACCAAACATTCATTGAGGTGTCCGTGTCCCCTGAAACCCTGCAGATCCTCCGCGAACTCATCGACGCGCCCAGCCCCTCCGGCTTCGAACAGCCCGCCCAGGCCGTCTACAGACGCGCCGTCGCGCCGCTCGCCGACAGCGTCCACACGGACGTTCTGGGCAACGCCTACGCCGTCGTCAACCCGTCCGGGGGACCCAAAGTGATGCTCGCCGCCCACTGCGACGAGATCGGGTTCCTCGTCAACTACATCAACACCGACGGGTATCTCTACTTCGGCCCCATCGGCGGACACGACGCCAACATCACCGTCGGCCAGCGCGTCCTCGTCCACACCGCCGACGGCCCCCTGCTCGGCGTCATCGGCAAAAAGCCCATTCATTTGATGGAAGACGACGAGCGCGGCAAGAAGACGCTGCTGCACGAGCTTTTCATCGACGTCGGCATCCAGGGCAAAACCGCAGCCGCGGCCAGGGTCGCCCTCGGCGACCCCGTGACCTTCGCCCCCGGACTGGACTCGCTCGACGGCGACCGGCTGGTCTCGCACGCCTTCGACGACAAGATCTGCGTCCTCGCCCTGGTCGAGACCCTGCGCCTGCTCCAAGGCAAAAGCCTGCAGGCCGCCGTCTACGGCGTCTCGACCGTCCAGGAGGAGATCGGCCTGCGCGGCGCGCAGACGTCATCCTACGGCATCGGCGCCGCCGTCGGCATCGCCCTCGACGTGACGTTCGCGACGGACTACCCCGGCATGAACAAGACCCGCGTCGGCGACGTGTCGCTCGGGAAAGGCCCCGTCATCGCGCGCGGCGCCAACATCAACCCCCAGGTCTACAAGATGCTGCGCGAGGTCGCCCGCGACCTGGGCATCCCGCACCAGCACGCCTCCCACGGGCGCGGCACCGGGACGGACGCCAACGCCATGCAGCTCAACCAGGCCGGCATGGCGACCGGACTTGTCTCCATCCCGCTGCGCTACATGCACACGCCCTGCGAGGTCATCTCCCAGGCCGACGTCGACAACACCGCCCGTCTGCTGGCCGGCTTCCTGGAGCGCGTCCAGGCCGACACCGACTGGACCC
>CAXUCQ010000332.1:0-3979 GCA_964249295.1 uncultured Armatimonadales bacterium
GGTTTGTCCCGTCCACGAAGTAGAGCGTGTTTCCGGCTTCGGCCAGGCCGGAGGTCGCCGTCACCGGCAGCACGGTGAACCAGGTCAGGTTGGTGTGCAGCGGGATGGTGGCGTTGGACTGCGACGTTCCGGCGTCGTTGGTCGGCGGCGTGCCGACGGGGGCGCCGATGTTGTAGGAGACGGTGATCGGGTACGGCTCGCTCAGGTTCGGGTAGAGGGCGTGCGTTCCGGCGGCACCCGTCAGGAAGGACGGCGCAGCGAAGTTGATGAAGTTGAGCGTGCCGCCGCTGAGCTGATACTGGTTGCCCAGGATGCTGCCGACGGGGGTGCCGAACTCGCCGTTCCCGTTGGCGCTGCCGCTGGGGATCGGCTGCGTGATGGAGACGTTGGTGACGGTGCTCTGGTCGCCGGAGGCCAGCAGGTCGGCGGAGACGGGACCGAGGCCGTTGAAGCAGAGGATCGCGGTGCCGCCCGTGCCGGTCGCCAGGACGTAGACGTTGCCCAGTTCATCCACAACAGGGGCGGAGGGATAAACCGCCGTCGCGGCACCGCTTGTGACGCTTGTGGTGAAGGTCATTCCTTGCAACGCTGTGTAGGACGTGTTGTCGGCATCAGTGAAGTTGCCGTCGGTGGATTGGGGCAGACGGAAGCGCCAGTTGATGTGCGCGGCCCCGGAGCCGGGGGCGTCGTGGACGCAATACAGGACGCTGTCGACAGGCGACGTACCAGGAATCGTCACCGTGTAGTAGACGTTGCCGAAGCGGTCGAGCGCCGGGGTGGACACATAGGTCGTCGTGAGCGCGGCGGTCGTCGTCGAGTCACCGGCGGCTCCGACGAGGGTGCGCGTGAGCGGGCCATATGTAGATGTCGGGGTGTTCGCGGCGACCGTGGCGGGCAGGTCGGCGTCATAGTCGCCGAACAGCACCGGGGGGGAAGTCTGCCCGGTTGGCAACGTGATCGAGAAGTTTGGCGCGGTTGCCTGGGCGGTGCCGCCGTTGTAGATGTTGTTTGTACCGGTGGCATAGGTAGGATCGCCGAAACCGTCGAGCGCGTAGGCGCGCAGGACGGTATTCGTCAGGTCCATCCGCGCGTTCGACAATGGCAGCAGCTTCGTGTTGTAGTTGTATGTTGTAGTCGCGGTTGCGCTCTGTAGCAGCGTCAGTTGTTCGCCGCGCGAGCCGAGGAAGGTGGAATAAAGACCCTTGTTCGTCGTGACCAACGCGAGGATGTCGTTGGCCCCGTTGGGGGCTGGGACGATGCCGACGGTCGGCGATGAGACGACGTATTCGCCGGAGGGCGCCGCGCCGGGGGTGACGAAGAACTTAGCGTTGCTGGCGCTTGTGGAACCGTAGCCCATGCTGGAGCCGTTCAGGGTGGCGCAGTAAAGGCTGCCATCGGCGCCGCCGGCATAGACGCGCCCGTTGTAGACGGTCGGCGCAGGCGCGTTTTGGGCGGGTGTGAGGCCGGTGTAGTCGCCTCGGTTGCCTGAATTGGTCAGCACCGTGGCCGTAGGTGCCGTGTCAAATACCGTCGGTGTGATCGTCGGCGTTTCGATCTTGAAGGAGTTGACTGCGCCTGTGGCGGCTTCGACCAGGACATACACATTGCCGGTCGTCGGGTCGGTCGCCACGGTCGGCGCGGAGGCCCCGGCGCCGAGGGCGGTCGTCGCCCAGATTTCGTCCCAGGGTTCGCCGTTGTTGAAGTCGGTCAGGCCCTGATCGGGGTTGCCGGTGGCGTTGTTGTCCAGGTTCTCGGCGGGGTAGATGTCGAAGGCGTGCAGTTTGCCCGCGCTGTCGGTGGTGAAGGCCATGTGGCCGTAGACGGCGACGCCGGCAGAGGACGAGCCGGGAGTGGTGGTCCCAGAGGTCAGGCTGTTGAAGAGCGCCGTCCAGGTGTGCTGGGCGCTGGGGATGGTTCCGGGGTCGCTGCCGGTCTGGTGGCCGTTCTGGTGCTCGTTCGGGTGGGCGCTGCCGCTGTTGAGGATGTCGGCGACGAACTTCAGGTCGGCGGTGGGAGCGTTCTGGATGCCGGGGGCGCAGAACGGGCCGGAGTTGGCGCCGACGCTGGCGAGGTCGTAGGGCGTGGCGCCCGCGTACTCGTTGATGGTGTTGGCGGACCCGGTGCAGGTGACGACGATCTGGCCCGCGCCGTAGGACCCGGCGGCGACGACCGGGTTGTTGGACGAGTCGCCGATGATGGTGCTGGTGTACTGCGGGGGGTTCGTCGACGTCGCGGAATACTGGGCGTGGAAGGGGCCGATGGCCTGGTTGCCGAGCGAGTTGAGTTCGGCGTTGGACAGCAGGAACGGCGTCGAGATGAGCGCGCTGCGGTTGACGGGGTTGAACGTGGCGTAGCTGGCCGTCGTCCCGGTGTTGTTGAATTCCAGGTTGAAGAACGGGAGGTCGGAGGCGTTGATGCCGCCGTTCACGCCGTCGTCCTCGATCCAGAGGGTGCCGCCGCCGTCGACGAAGCGGCGCAACTTTTCGGCGTCCGCCGCCGTGAACTTGGCCTGGCTTTCCAGGGGGAGGAACAGGACGTCGTACTGGGCGAGGTCGCTCGCGGACGTGCCGGCGAGCGGGACCTCCCAGTAGGCGGCCATGGCCTGGCTGACGGTCTGGCCGATCTGGTAGACAGAGTTGGCGCCGGATTGGCCGGTGCGGGTGTTCCAGCGGAGCTGGATCTCGGGGGTGACGGCGCTGGGGGCGCGCGGGTTGACGATGTTCCAGCCGTAGGGCTTGAGGTCGGTGCGCTGGTTCAGGATGTAGAAGACGTAGGGGTCTTTGTTGTCGGGGACGGCGCTGCTGACGCTGGTGGTCAGGCCGGGCGTGGGGTTGCCGGCCAGGAGCAGGATGCCGGCGTTGACGGTGCGCTGGGACGTGGCGCCGTAGCTGTAGGCGCCCGCGCGGGCGGCCTGGGGCGTCGCGGCGAGGAGGAAGCCGAGCGCGAGGGCGGCGGTCGGCAGCGACAGCGCGTTTAGGGTCTGGGTGATGCGAGTTCTCATGGACGTGCGAGACATCTGTGTTTCTTCCTGCAAAGCGCCTTTGCCGCGTGGAACCCAGGGCTGAACCCCTGGGCTGTGGAGGGCATTCTGCCCGCCTGCGCGGGCGCCGGAGTGTCGGCGAGGCGTCGGTCGCTGTCTTGCGCCCGCGACGGCGGGCAGAATGCTTTTCGCAGCCCAGGGGTTCAGCCCTGTGCTGACGGGTGAGGCTTACTGCAAAACCGATTCGCCGGTGTTCTGGCCGGCGTAGAGCAGGCCGGTGCAGACGGGCAGTTTGGGGGCGTAGGGCAAGGGCCGCCCGTAGAGGTCCGTCCGCAGGTAGTGGCCGGCGGTGTTGGCGTCGCTATAGTACGGGAACCCGGCCAGCGGGTTGTAGATCAGCTGCAGCCCGACGCCGGGCTGGGCAATCGTGTTGCCTTGTGCATCCTTGGCGGTCGGAGGATGGCCCGAGGCTTCCATCGTGCCGATGGTGTTGCCGGGGACAAGGCCGCCGTGGTACTGGGGTATCCAGCCCCATTTCACCATCCAGGCGCTCTGGGCGGACACGTCGGCGGGGCGGGCCTCGGAGACGGAGCCGTCAATGGTGATTTTCATGTCGATGGGCTGGCCGTAGAACGGGAAACGGTTTTGGTCGATGGTCGGCGTGACCAGGCCGCCGCTGCGGGCCGTTCCGTTGTAAGCATTGACGGTGTCGGTGGCGTCGGAGTTGAACCAGTCGCCGGGGATGACGAAGAACGAGCGTGTCTGGGCGAACAGCACGGCCTCGATACGGATGTCCATCGGCAGGATGGCGGCGCGTTCCAGCAGGAAGTCCTGGCCCGTCCCCAATGTGTTCCCGGCCTGATCGACACCCTGGTCGCGGCGGACGGCGAGCTGATACACGGAGCTTTGGGAGGCACCAAGCCCTGCGTTCTGCAGATCGAACGTCGTGTGGAAGATGCCGGACTGCCCTGTTCCCGTGGACGTGAAGAGAGAGTAGAA
>CAXUCQ010000333.1:0-773 GCA_964249295.1 uncultured Armatimonadales bacterium
CGGCCGTCGCTCTCGAACGTGATCGCCCCGTTCCGGTCGGTGCGGAAGGTCTGGACGCCGTGGGCGGCGAGCCGGGCCAGCGTGTCGGGGCTGGGGTGGCCGAAGACGTTGTGGGCGCCGCAGGAGATGGCGGCGAAGCGGGGGCGGACGCGGGACAGCCAGGCGTCCGTGGAGGCGTTCTTGGCGCCGTGGTGGCCGCACTTGAGCACGTCGGCGCTCACGTCGGCCCCGGCGGCCAGCATGGACGCTTCGGCGTCCGTCTCGGCGTCGCCGTCGAGCAGGAAGTGGGTCCGGCCATAGCCGACGCGCAGCACGGCGGAGTAGTTGTTGACGGTGTCGTTGTCGGCGCTGGTGCCGTAGGCCAGGCCCTGCGCGGGCGGGTTGAGCACGTCGGCGACCACGCCCCGGTCGAGGGACAGCCTCATGCCGCGCGCGGCGTGGACGTAGGGGATGCGCTTCTGATGCACAAGGGCGAGGAAGCCTGTGTAGGCCGGCGACGGGTAGGGCAGGCAGGTGCCGTCGAGCACGACGCCGACCGGCTCCTCGCGCAGCACGGCGCTCAGCCCGCCGACGTGGTCGCCGTGCGGGTGCGTGACGACCAAGATGTCGATGCGGTTGACTCCCTCGTAGCGCAGAAACGGCAGGACGGTGCGCTCGCCGATGTCGCTCTGCGCCGCCTCCGTCTCGTCGTTGGCCCCGCCGCCGTCGATCAGGACCGTGCGCCCCGACGGCGTTTGCAGGATGAGGCAGTCGCCCTGCCCCACGTCCAGCAC
>CAXUCQ010000333.1:871-3975 GCA_964249295.1 uncultured Armatimonadales bacterium
GCCGGAACCAGGGCGGGAGGTGGAAGCGTGTCGGCCGGTCTGTCGGCGTCATGGGGCGCTGTTAGGCAGGCAGGCGTGCGATTCCTGCCTGGACCCAAAATCAATGGCCGGGGTGTTTATTGGTCCGGCCAAAAATTTTTCCGGCGCGTGAACAATTCCCCAGATGCGTCGTCAGAGGAGGTGTTACCCCAGGGAGGGGCGACGATCAAAGGAGAACGTTACCATGAAGGTCCGCAATGTTGTTCTGCCCGTAGCCGGTCTGCTGGGCGCGCTGCTGATGCCCCTGGCCGCCCAGGCGCAGACCCCGTATCCGCACCCGACCAACCTGAACCAGCGGTTCCGTGACCAGAACGCGCGCATCAACCAGGGCGTCGCCAGCGGCGAACTGACGCGGCGCGAGGCCCGTGGCGACCGCTTCCGGCTGGACCGCGTCCGCTTCCAGGACCAGCGCGACCGCTTCCACCAGAACGGCCGGCTGACGGCGGCCGAGCGGCGCCACCAGAACAGGGAGCTGAACCGCAACAGCGGCGACATCTACCGCACCAAGCACAACAGCGCGGTCCGGTGAGCGTCGGCGCATCTTTCCACAGAATGTAGGGCGGCGGGGACACGGTTGTCCCGCCGCCCTTTTTCTTTGTTGGACCTCTTGCGGGAGGCGCCCAGGATTGGAGTCCGGGGCTACGAAGGGCAGATCGCCCGCCTTCGCGGGCGCAGCAGGATCTCGCCCTTAGCCTCGGACAGTCCCAGAAGTCCAGCGCAGGGGTTCAGCCGTGGGACTCTCGCAAGAGGTCTATTGACAAACGGCTGCCGAATGCCCTACAATGACTGCGTCGGGTGTCGCCATGTCGCCACGCGCCGCCAGCCAAGCTGTCTCGGTCCGTCTCGCCCACCGCAAGGAGCGTTCCGCAATGCTGAAGCGATCTCCCGGAGCGACGCCGCCGCGCTCCTTTCTTCGTCTCGCCCTGTGCCTCCTTCTCGGCCATGCCGCCGCTGCGCCCGCCGCCCACGCCCAGACGCCCGACCAGCCCGTCTACACCGACTCGCTGCAGAGCGGCTGGCAGAACTACGGGTGGGCGGCGCTCAACTACAGCAACACCAGCCCCGTCCATTCCGGCGGCGACTCGATCAGCGTGACGGCCGGCGGCTACCAGGCGCTCTACCTGCACCACGCCGCCCAGGACAGCACGCCCTACGCGAGCATCTCGTTCTGGATCAACGGCGGCCCGACGGGCGGCCAGCAGCTCCAGGTCCAGGCCACGCTCAGCGGCAGCGCGCAGCCGCCGGTGTCCATCGGCTCGCCGCCGGTCAACGCCTGGCAGCTCGTCACCGTGGGCCTGGACAAGCTCGGGGTGATGGACAACCCCAACTTCGACGGCTTCTGGATCCAGGACACGACCGGCAACAGTCAGCCGGCCTACTACGTCGACGATGTCACGCTCAAGGCCGGCACGATCTCCAACCCACCCAACGCGGCGGTCACGGTCAGCATCGACGCGAACGCCAACCGGCACGCGATCAGCCCGCTCGTCTACGGCGTCTGCTACGGCGACGGCACGTCGCTGCCCGACCTGAACGCGCCTCTGAACCGGCTGGGCGGCAACAACACCAGCCGCTACAACTGGCAGCTCAACGCCGACAACAAGGGCGCCGACTACTTCTTCGAGAGCATCGGCGATGCCAGCGCCACGCCCGGCCTGCGCGGAGACACGTTCTTCTCGACCAGCAAGACCGCCGGGGCGCAGGCGCTGATCACGATCCCGATGATCGACTGGATCGCCAACCTGGGGACGAACCGCGCTTACCTAGACAGCTTCTCGGTCGCTCGGTACGGCGCGCAGCAGTCCACGGACCCGTACTGGAGCGACGCGGGCAACGGGGTCGGGACCAATGGCGCCGACATCACCGGCAACAACCCCGCCGACGCCGACGTGCCGAACAGCACCGCCATTGAGCAGGCCTGGGTGCAGCACCTGGTGACGAACTGGGGGACGGCGGCGAACGGCGGCGTCAAATACTACCTCCTGGACAATGAGCCGAGCATCTGGTACGAAACGCACCGGGACGTCCACCCGAGCGGGCCGGGCATGGACGAGATTCTGGGCAAGACGCTTTCTTACTCGGCGGCCATCAAGGCCGTGGACCCGTCGGCGCTGGTGGTCGGGCCGGAAGAGTGGGGCTACGAGGGCTACCTCTACAGCGGCGAGGACCAGCAGGCCTCGCCCAGTCTGGGGTACAACCCCAGCAATTACCCGGACCGCAAGGCCCACGGCGGGATGGACTACATCCCGTACCTGCTCAGCCAGATCCACCAGCACGACCAGACGGCGGGGGGGCGCGCGCTCGACGTGCTGAGCGTCCACTTCTACCCGCAGGGCGACAACCAGGGCGACCAGGAGTTCAGCAACGACACCTCGACGGCGACGCAGCTGCTCCGCAACCGCTCCACGCGCTGCCTGTGGGACCCGAACTACACGGCCGAAAACTACATCAACGCCCCGGTCATGCTGATCCCCCGGCTGAAAAACTGGGTCAGCGCCTACGATCCGGGCCTGCAGACGGCGCTCACCGAGTACAACTGGGGGGCCGAAAACAGCATCAACGGCGCGACGACCCAGGCGGACATCGACGGCATCCTCGGGCGCGAGGGCCTGGACATGGCGACGCGCTGGACCGTGCCCGACCCTTCCACGCCGACCTACAAGGCCATGAAGCTGTTCCGCAACTACGACGGCAGCAAGAGCGGCTTCGGCGAGACCAGCGTCAGCGACACCGCCCCGAACCCCGACGCCCTGTCGTCGTTCGCCGCCGTGCGCGCGTCGGACGGGGCGCTGACGGTGGTCGTCATCAGCAAGATCCTGCAAGGGGCCACGCCCGTGACGGTGAACTTGGCGAACTTCAGCGCCGGGCCGTCCGCGCAGGCCTGGCAGTTGACCTCAGCGAACGCCATCACCCAGATCGCGAGCGTCCCCGTCTCCGGCGGGAGTCTTGCGGCCACCGTGCCGGCCCAGAGCGTGACGCTGTTCGTCATCCCCGCCGCCCCGGCCACCCGGACGGTCTCGGGCGTGGTGACATTGCAGGGGTGGGCGGGGGCGCCCCAGCCCGTC
>CAXUCQ010000334.1:0-687 GCA_964249295.1 uncultured Armatimonadales bacterium
ACCTGATGCTGCCGCACTAGGGCGGGGAACGGGGATGCTCATGCGGAGCCTGCGGCGGCAACTGTTGTCCAGCTACCTGCTGCTGGTGCTGCTGATGGTGGCCGTGCTGGGCGGGGCGGTCGGCAGCTTGGTCCACCTGGGGCGGTCCATCGACCGCATCCTGAGAGACAACTACCTCAGCGTCGTCGCCGCTCAGGACATGAAAGAGTCGCTGGGGCGGCAGGACAGCGCGGCGACGTTCTTTCTGGCGGGGCAACGCCGGAAAGCGCGGGACCAGTACCAGGCGAACTGGCCGGTCTTCCAGCGCTGGTCGGATGTCGAGGCGCACAACATCACCGAAGTCGGCGAGCAGGGGATGTCGGACGACATCCGGCGGCAGTTCCCGCGCTACCGGGCCGATGTCGAGTGGCTGCTCTACGCCCGCCCGCCGCTGCCGCGCGAGCAGGCCCAGGCATACTACTTCCACGTGCTGGAGCCGGAGTTTTCGCGGCTCAACCGGCGCGCGCAGGACGTGCTGGACGTGAACCAGGCGGCCATCGTGCGGGCGTCGGCGCGGGCGAAGACGGAGGCGCGTCGGGCGTCCTGGGCCGGCGGCGTCGTCATCGCGGGCGTGCTCGTCTTTGCCTTGCTCCTGACCGAGCGGACGCTGCGGGCCGTGCTGGGTCCGCTGCGGCCGTTCGTCCGGCC
>CAXUCQ010000334.1:697-3957 GCA_964249295.1 uncultured Armatimonadales bacterium
ACCTGGAGCAGCGCGTCGATCTGCGGCGCAGCGACGAGATCGGTGTTCTGGCCGGCGCCTTCAACACGATGACGGAGCGGCTGCGGGAGGCCCGCCGCCAGGAAGCCCAGCGGCTGCACCGGGCCGAGCGCATGTCCGATGAGGCGCTGGAAAGCCTGTACGACCCCGTCATCGTCACCGACGCCGCCGGGCGCGTCGTTCATCTGAACCGGTCGGCGGAAGAATTGTTCGGCCCGGACGCGCAGGCCAAAGGCCGGCCCGTGCAGGAGATCGCGCGGGGATCACGAATCATTGACGGTATTCAACGCGCGATCCGTCAGGAAAGCGTCTCGGCGGCGGACGACGACGGCGCGCTGGTGTCGCTGACGGCGGCGGGCGCGGGGCGCACGTACCGGGTGCGGGCCAGCCCGATCCGTGACGACGAGGCGCTGCTGGGCGCGGTCGTCGTGTTGGAGGACATGACGCGCCTGCGCGAGCTGGACCGGCTCAAGACGGAGTTCATCGGCGTCGCCTCGCACGAGCTGCGGACGCCGGTCACGTCGCTGCTGCTCAGCGTCCAACTGCTCCAGGAGGGGGCGACCGGGCCGCTGACGCCGACACAGCAGCAGGTCGTGGCCGCCCAGCGGGAAGACCTGGACCGGTTGCAGCGCCTGATGGGCGATCTGCTCGACATCACCCGCCTGGAAGCGGGTGCCCGCCCGCCGCGCCTGGAGTCGACGTCGCCGGCGGCGCTGATTCGCGGGGCGGTGGACAGCGTGTCCGCCCAGGCGGGGGCGAAGGGCGTCGTGCTGCGCGAGGACGTGGCGGCGGGACTGCCGGACGTGCGCGCGGACCGGGCGCAGATGACGCGGGTGCTGGTGAATCTGATCGGCAACGCGGTCCGGCACACGGCGGCGGGCGGCGAGATCACGGTCGGGGGTCGTTTGCAGGACGGGCAGGTCGCGCTGCGGGTGGCCGACACCGGAGTGGGCATCCCGCCGGACTACCTGCCGCGCATCTTCGAGCGGTTCGTGCAGGTGCCGGGGGCGACGCGCGGCGGCGCCGGGCTGGGATTGAGCATCGCCAGGACGATCGTTGAGGCGCACGGCGGGACGATCACGGCGGAAAGCGAGCCGGGACAGGGCAGCACGTTCACCGTGACCCTGCCGCCGGGCGAGGCGGCGCGGGGAAAGGAACAACGCGATGGCGCGAGTCTTGCTGGTGGATGACGAGGGCAACATCCGGCTGATGGTCCGGCTGGCGCTGGAACGGAAAGGGCTGACCATCGAGACGGCAGACGACGGGCCGGAAGGGCTGGCGATGTTCGGGGACGGCGCGGGCTGGGATTTGACGCTGCTGGACCAGCGGATGCCGGGTATGGACGGCTTGGACGTGCTGCGCGAGATGCGGCGACGCCGGACCGACGCCCGCATCATCATGATCACGGCCTTCGGCACGCTCGATCTCGTCATGGAGGCCATGCAGGCGGGGGCGACGGAGTTTTTGCGCAAGCCGTTCACCCTCGAGACCCTGCGAGACGCCGTGGACGCGGCGCTGTCGGGGCCGGCCAAGACGGAGGGGCCGGGCGTGTTCCCGTTTGTGGACGCCCAGGCCGCCCCGCAGGAACCGGGCGGCGGGCCGACCTACAGCACGCGGACTTTGAACGGCTACCGGATCGAGTTCCGGGTCGGCACGGGAGTCCGAAGGGGGGACGACATGCTCTACCCGTTCACGGTGGTCGGCCCGCAAGGGGAAGCGCTGCCCTGCACGGTCATTCTGCCCAGCTACCTGCCGGACCTGGTCAAAGCGGACACGGACTGCGAGCGCCTGCCCGGCGGCGACCGCTTCTGGCAGGCGCTCTGTGAGGAGGCGCTGTCGAACTACGTCTGGCAGGTCGCCGAAGCGCCGCCGCAGGGCGTGCTGCGGATCGATGACATCACGCCGGGCCTGCGCCAGTGGATCGACGCCGTGCTGCGCGGCTCCTAACGGGAAGACGTTATGCCAAAAGACACCACCGAACCGGGCCGACCCACCCCCGAAGAGCTGCTGGCGCGGGTGACGAAAGCGGAGCGCGCGGCGGGCCGCGGCCGCTTGAAGCTGTTCCTGGGCTTCGCCGCCGGCGTCGGCAAGACCTACGAGATGCTTCAGGAGGCCAACCGGCGCAAGAACGAGCGCGGGCAGGATGTCGTGATCGGCTTCGTCGTGACGCACGGGCGTCAGGGGACGGAGGCCCAGATCGGCAACCTGGAGATCGTCCCCCCCAAGATCATCCCGTACAAGGGGGCGGACTTCGAGGAGATGGACACGGACGCCATCATCGCCCGCCGTCCGAAGTGGGTGCTGGTGGACGAACTGGCCCATACCAACGTCCCCGGCTCCAAGAACGAGAAGCGCTACCAGGACGTTCTGGACATCCTGGCCGCCGGCATCAGCGTCGAGAGCACGTTCAACGTCCAGCACCTAGAGTCGCTCAACGACACCGTCCAGCAGATCACCGGCGTCAAGGTCCGCGAGACGGTCCCGGACTGGGTGCTGGGCGAGGCCGATGAGATCGTCACCATCGACATCACCCCGCGCGCCCTGCTCAACCGGCTGCAGCGCGGCGACATCTATGCCGCCGAGAAGGTGCCGCAGGCCATGGCGAACTTCTTCACGGAGGGCAACCTGTCGGCCCTCCGTGAGATCGCCCTGCGGGAACTGGCCTCCGAGGTGGACCGGTCGGTGCAGACGCACCGCGAAGACCGGCGCATCGCCGAGCCGTGGCAGACCCAGGAGCGGGTCATGGTCTGCATCTCGCCCGACCGCCCTTCGGGCCGCCTGCTGCGCCGCGGCTGGCGCATCTCGCGCCGCCTGCGCGCCGACATCGTGGCCGTGTACGTCCCCGCCGCCAAGACGACCCTGGAGCAGCAGAAAATTCTGGAGGGCGACTTCACCCTCGCCCAGCGTCTAGAAATCCCGGTCGAGCGGACGATGGGGACCGACATCGCGAAAGCCTTGGCCGACTACGCCTTCGCCCATCAAGTCACCCAGATCGTGATCGGCCACTCGGGACGCACCCGCTGGCAGGAGTTCCTCCGAGGCTCCATCGTCACCAAACTGATCGGCCTGGTGCGCGGGATCGACGTGCTGGTGATCGCCGACAACGCCTAGGACGGGAACTCGGGCGCCGGGCCGGGGAACGACAGTTTGCCCAGGATTGCCGCCTGCCGCGCCCCGGTCACGGACGGCAGCGACGTCGGCAGGCCCACCCCGGCCAGCAGGCCCGCCAGCGTCGCCCCGAC
>CAXUCQ010000335.1:0-3953 GCA_964249295.1 uncultured Armatimonadales bacterium
GTTCAAGCGCGACCACGACGACTACAACGCCATCATGGTCTCGGCCCTGGCCGACCGGCTGGCCGAGGCGTTCGCCGAGCGCCTGCACAAGCAGGCCCGCGACGACTGGGGCTTCGGCCAGTCCGAAAGTCTCAGCACCGAAGACCTGATTCGTGAAAAGTATCGCGGCATCCGCCCCGCCTGGGGCTACCCCGCCTGCCCCGACCACACCGAGAAGTGGACCCAGTTCCGCCTGCTGGACGTGGAAAAGAACGCCGACATCCACCTGACCGAGAGCCTTGCCATGACCCCCGGCGCATCCGTCTGCGGCGTCTTCTTCGGCCACCCCGCCGCCAAATACTTCAACGTCGGCAAGATCGAGCGCGACCAGGCGGAAGACTACGCCCGGCGCAAGGGCATGACGATGGAAGAAGTCGAGCGCTGGCTGTCGCCCGTCCTCAACTACGACCCGGAGTAGTATCCCTCATGCTCACCCTCGCCGGCCTCACGCCACAGGCACTGGCAAAACTCCGAGCGTGCCAGTGGGACCGCGTCATTGAGAAGCACGAGGGGCCGGAAACCTGGGCCTCGACATTGGAATACTATACGCCGGATTTCTTGGAAATTGCCGGTCACGCTGTCTTGCTCCCGATCAACCGAGAGCGACACTCGAACGCCACCATCCTGCGCTGCATCGCAAGCGAAGACGGTAACAGCCTGACGGTTTTCCTCAAAGCACGACCTACTGTGACGGCCCTGACGAGGGGATGTTCTGCGCGGGGTACATGGCCGTTTGCGACCGGATGGCCGGGAAGGATTTTTTCGTGGCCGTGTTGTATCACGAGTGGTTCATTATTGAAAACACGGAAGCCGCATGATACTGACGTCGCATGATCCTTGGAGTCCGGTGGGGGTCGAAACTAGCGCCCCGTGGAGGCCGTAGATATACGGCGTACATACCGCAGCACCGGCCCTTCGGGGCCGGTGAGGATTGAAACACTGTTGCAGGAGTCGGGAGGACGGGCGGCGAACAAGATCGCGTATACCACTGGGTGGAGTTCTGGTTTACGACAGCCGTAACCGTCCCCTTGACGCGCAGGAGAACACCCATGCGAACTCCGCACCGCCGTCATGCCTCTGTCGCACTCGCCTTAGCCGCCGCAGCCCTCGCCTGCGGTATGCCCGGAGCGCGGGTCGCCGTCGCCCAGTCTCAGCAGCCAACGCTGCTGGCCGTCGGGACGCCCGCGCCGGACTTCGCCGTGACCACCTCGGACGGCAGGAGTATCCGGCTCTCCGACTACAAAGGCCGTGTCGTCGTTCTGGACTTCTGGGCGACTTGGTGCGGCATCTGCATACCCGCCATGCTGCACCTGGAGCAGGTCTACAGACAGGTCAAGCCCGGTGACGTGGCCGTTCTGGCGGTCTGCATTTGGGACAGTCAGGGCTACTACAATCCGTGGGTCAAGGGGAACATCGGGACCCGGTACACCTTCCCCGTCGCCCTCGACCCGGCGGGCGGCAGGGCCGACCCCAAGAGCATCGCCCGCCTTTACGGCCTTTCCGGCCCCCCTACTCAGTACGTCATCGACAAGGATGGCCGGATTGCGGCCGTCAACGTCGGCTACGACTTTCGCGGCGACGCCCGGCTGGAAGCGTCACTGAGAAGACTCGGCGTGGACATCGCCGACCCGCCTAGCAAAGTGGACGCCACCGAACCGAGCAAGGCCAAAGCCCGCACAAAAAACTTATCCACGGCCGTGAAGTGTCCACCCCGAAAAGCGGCGAGGCAGTGAAGCACATTCCCGACCGACGGGGAAGCTTTCACCCATCTGGCATGACCTCCCCCGCTAGAGGAGTCGGGACGGCCTACGCCACGTTCTAGCACCGGCCCTTCGGGGCCGGTGAGGACTGAAACCCGTGGTGCAGTACGTCCGGCGCGATGCCGGTAGGGTGAGAAACCTGATCGGGACCGTGAAAGCCTACCTTCTTGGTGGGCTTTTTCCTGCCTCTGCCCATTGACAAAGATACGGGCTTGTGACATAATTCACATACTCGCACCGGCCCCGCTGGAACGGTGAGGATCGAGACCAAGAGGTTCCTGCCATGCCGCCTGTTCCCGTCGCACCCACGCCGTCCATCACGGACTACCTGCCCCTGCTGATCCTCATGATCGTCGCGGTCCTGCTGGCCGCCTCGCTGGTCGGCGTGTCGTGGATTCTGGGGCCGAAAAAGCCGTCGGCGGCCAAGCTCGCCCCGTATGAGTGCGGCGTGACCCCGGTCGGCTCGGCGCGCGAGCGCTTCCCGGTCAAGTTCTATCTGATCGCGATGCTGTTCATCGTGTTCGACATCGAAACGGTCTTTCTGTACCCGTGGGCCGTGACGTTCACGCGCATCCCCCACGCGGCACAGTTGTTCAACCTGTTCGAGATGATCGTGTTTATTATCATCTTGTTCGTGGGTTATATCTACGTTTGGAAGAAAGGCGCGTTTGAATGGGAGTAGAACAGAATCTCGGAGTGCTGACGGTCCCGCTCAACAAGGTCGTCAACTGGGCGCGGCGCAACTCCGTCTGGCCCGCGACCTTCGGACTGGCCTGCTGCGCCATCGAGATGATGGGCAGCACCAACTCGCGCTATGACCTGGCCCGCTTCGGCTCTGAGGCGTTCCGCGCCTCGCCCCGGCAGGCTGATCTGATGATCGTCGCGGGCCGCGTGTCCAAAAAGATGGCCCCGGTCCTGCGCCAGATCTACGACCAGATGCCGGAACCCAAGTGGGTGATCTCCATGGGCGACTGCGCCTCCTGTGGCGGCGTCTTCAACAACTACGCGATCTTGCAGGGCGTGGACCAGATCGTACCCGTGGACATCTACGTTCCCGGCTGTCCGCCCAATCCCGACGCGCTGATCTACGGCATCAACCAGTTGCAGAAGAAGATCGACCGCGAGCACTTCAGCGACCGCCGTTAGGTTGCGCCCAGGACTTCAGTCCTGGGCTGACAAGCAGAAGACTGCCCGAGGGTAAGGGCGCAGAAAGATTATCAGAAAACGCCATTTCCTCGCCCACGCAGGTGGGCAGTATGCACTTTGCAGCCCAGGACTTCAGTCCTGGGGTTCCTAAAGGACCATTATGGACATCGACGTTCGCCTAGGGCTGACGCCCGCCGACCTGCAGCTGCACGCGATCATGGTCCGGCGCCCCGATGAGTGGGTCGAGCTGAACCCCGACGACTGCACGGAACTGCGGATCATCCAGGAGAACTTTCCGGGGGCCGTGGTCTCGACCCGTCTGTTCCGGGGCGAGAAGACGATCACCGTCAAGAAGCAGAACATCGTCGGCATCGCCCGGCTGCTGCGCGACACGCCGGAAACGAACTACAGCTACCTGTCGGACGTGACCGCCGTCGATCTGCTCGATGTCCAAGGCGACGACGACAGCCAGCCGCGCTTCGAGGTCATCTACAACCTGTACTCGATGGGGACGTTCCAGCGCCTGCGCCTGAAGGCCCAGGTCGATGAAGACGACCCGGCCATCGACACCGTCGAAATGGTCTGGCCGTCCGCCAACTGGAACGAGCGCGAGGTCTATGACCTGTTCGGCATCTCGTTCAACAATCACTCGGACCTGCGCCGCATCCTGATGCCCGACGATTGGGTGGGGCATCCGCTGCGCAAAGACTTCCCATTGGGCGGTGAAGAGGTCGAGTTCTCCTACAACGTGCGCGGTCGCTCCGTTTCCGAAGAGTATTAGGAAGGCCAACGTCAAATGGCAGTCATCGAGAAAGATCTCCAACAGCAGGCCCAGGCGAACTACGTCCCCAAACTCGGGCGCGGCGTGGACGCGGAGCGCGTCCAGACCGACGACGGCGATCTGATGATCGTCAACATGGGGCCGCAGCACCCGTCCACGCACGGCGTCCTCCGCCTCGTCGTCGAACTCGACGGCGAGAACGTCATGAAGGCCACGCCGCACATCGG
>CAXUCQ010000336.1:0-3451 GCA_964249295.1 uncultured Armatimonadales bacterium
GACTCCTACCGCTACGCCTACGACCAGGTCAAATCGCAGGGCGCGGCGGCCAACCCGATCCACACCCGCACGGACGTCAAAGAGTGGGTCCGCATCTCTCCGCCGAGCGCCGAGGACCAGAAACAGGCCTGGCGCACGTTCGTCGTCGGCTGGGCGTCGGGCGTGATCGCCGAAGAGCACGAGACCCGCTACACCAGCATCGGCACCCGCACCCAGCTTCGGTTTGTGGCGAACTATGTGGACCGCTTCGGGATGCCGAAGTCCGACGCTTTAGGCGGCTTCAACACGGTGGAAACGCAGATCGCCGGGTTCAAGGCCGAAGCCGGCAGCCCGGACCGCCCGCCCCTCGAAGCACGCGACATCGTCCAGCGCCTCTGCGACGACCGCCGGATGCAGGCCCAGATCGCCGCCGCCATCGACGAGCGTCTGCGCGCCCAGGGTTCGCAGGCCTTCGGCGACGTTCTGGTGTCCCACGCCAACCGCGAAAAAGCCGCCCAGGCCCCGGCCTTCTACGACTCCTACTACAAAGTCCTGACGGATTACCTGGAAGAGATCAACTACGCCGGGGCACGCGCGGGCGGCCCCACGGCCCCTCCGCCGACCACAACCCTGCTCGCCATCGCGCCGCCCCTGCAGACCGTGGCAAACCCGCCCGCCGTCATCCCCCCGGCCAACGGCACCGGCGCTGCGGTCGCTCCCGCCCCAGCCGTCCCGCAGGCGCGCACCCGCAAGGAACGATTGGGCGAACTCAAAGAACTGCTCGACGAGGACCTCATCACCCAGGACGAGTTCGACACCCGCCGCAAGGAGATTCTGGCCGAGGTGTGATGCACAGGCATAGACCTTTCCAGCGCGGGCTTGACTTTTTCAGCGGCACTTGCCATAATAAAGATAACCCCGTCTATGCTAAAGCATAGGCTGTGAGACCGCCTTCGGGCGGTCTCCGCTGTTTTCCACCCCCAAACTTAGGACTGCGGATGAAAGTTTGGGTCTACATCGACGGCTTCAACCTCTACAACGGCATTCTAAGTAGCAGCCCATACAAGTGGCTCGACCTATTCAAGTTCTCCCAAGCCCTCCTTCCTACAGACGACATAGAGCGCGTCAAATACTTCTCCGCCAAGGTCAAAGCGCGTGCGGGTGATCCGGACCAGCCCCTGCGGCAGATTGCCTACTGGCAGGCGTTGCACACACTCCCGCACGTCGAGATCATCGAGGGCCACTTCCTCAGCAAGCCGGTCTGGATGCCAGACGCCACCTCCGTACAGCAACTCAAACAGGACGCGGCCAGCGGCCTGAACGTTCTGGGACAGAAACCTACGATGGTGCGCGTGTTCCGATCAGAAGAGAAAGGCACGGACGTCAACCTAGCAACCCACCTAGTGAACGATGCACACAGGGGCCGGTTCCAAGCGGCTCTGATCGTCTCCAACGACTCAGATTTGCTCGAAGCCATTCGTATCGTCAAGGATGAACTCGGCCTTGTGACGGGTGTGTTCAGTCCCCACGCGAACTCTCCCAGCAACAAACTCAAGGCGACAGCGAGCTTCTTCCGGGAGATTAAACCGTCACACCTGCAAAATAGCCAATTCCCGCAGGTGCTGACGGATGCGGCGGGCAAGATCATCGTGACAAAGCCCAGCGCCTGGTAACGCCTATCGTCCTTCTATGGGCAACCTCCGCCTTGGATTTGCAGCGCGCGCACATCCTTACGTCGGCATCTAAAACGCAGGGCGGTACTGTGCAAGTCACTGCAACATGGCTGAACAAGGAATTGTATTTGATTTTGTGACACCGACAGCGTTGCGAAATAGTTTTTGTAGCGGCTTCGGCAGTAACTACCATGAACACGATTCAACGAGTCGGAACGGACCTCAAAGCAAAGTTGCCTGCTGAATTAGTAGATGCTTTGCTGGCACACTGCGGAGAAATCAAGGAAAACTTTTATCTGAACAGACACGAGCCATCCGAACTAAACGAAGGGAAGTTTGCCGAAGTTTGTTTCCGCATTTTACAACATGAGACTGCTAACGGCGTTTACACACCTATAGGTCAGCAAGTTCCTCGACTAGCCGAGGAACTGAAGCATTTTGAACAACTGCCGTCTAGCAGTGTTGCCGACTCATATCGCCTTCACATACCCCGTACTTGAATTGTCATGTGCGACATCCGCAACAGGCGCGGTGTTGCTCACCCCAACGTGGACATCAGCCCTAATCACTCTGACGCAAGTCTCTTAGCTAACTGTGCCGATTGGATACTAGCAGAATTCTTCCGAATACACTACCAGTGTTCGCCAGACGAGGCTCAAACTGTAGTGAACTCGCTTATACAGCGTCGTCTCGTGCTTGTACACGAGGTAGAAGATGTTAAGCGAGTTCTACTGCCAGAGATGTCACCAAGAGACAAAACACTGTTGTTGCTTTACACAGAACCTGCCGGTGAAGTCTTGGAGGTAGATTTGCTTGCTTGGTTGGAGGTGAAAAGCAAAGACAAAACAAAACATCGTGATAGGTATCTGAGTGTGCTTCATCAGGAAAAAATGATTGAGTACCGTAAAGACGAATGGTGCTTGATTCTGCCACCAGGTGTCCGGTACATCGAGAGCCGTTATCAGAGTTGGCTTGACGAGTTCAACAAGGAGAAATGACATGGAAGCAAGGGTACGCATCAGCATTGGTACACGGGAAGTTGAGATCGAGGGATCAGAGACCTTCGTCAAGGAATAGTTAGCCGACATCAACAGCCTGTTGGAGTCGTTCACCCCTGCCCAAGAAGCTGCTGGGGAAGATGAAAAGACCGTTGACACATCCTCAGATCAGGTCCGCCCAGCAGCCTCGTCTAACTTGCCTGACACTTTCGGCGAGTACCTGATTCAGTTTCGCAAAGACTTGAAACAGGACGAGCAAATGTTGATTTCTGGCTACTATGTTCAGAAGAACAACCCGGAGAATGGTTTTTCCACTAATAAAGCAGCGAACGATCTGCTAAAGGAGCAGGGCATCAAAGTAGGCAACCCCTCACAGGCTATCGCGACTAACAAATCAGCCAAAAGGGTCTTTGCATTGCAACAAGGTAAGTTTCGCGTCTCGCAACCTGGTGTGGACCACATCAACAGCCTTCGTAACAGTTAGGGGCTCCCGATTAGTCGATAATGGCGCGATCTCTATAGCCATACCCAGCATGGAACCAGCTTTGCCGACGGACATAACCGCCGCAAAGAGATTCTGGCCGAGGCGTGACACGCCCTCCTGAAGAGGTCAGAATACTTCGCTGAGTACAGCCTCGTCCTATCGGGCCGATCATGCAAGCGGCTCTTGCATGATCGGCCCGAAGCCACGGCATCAAGGCCGATCCTGGGTAAGACTCAGGCCGGAGGCTGTTCATCTATGGAAGGCAAGCGGATCTACGTCTGGAAGCAACTGGAAGAAGCGAACGTCCAGGAGTCGAA
>CAXUCQ010000336.1:3500-3951 GCA_964249295.1 uncultured Armatimonadales bacterium
TGATCGCCGGCGATGAGGCCGAGGCGCGCGCCCTGGCCGCACACCGATTGAAAGAGAACTTCCACGCCACGGATGAGGAAGCGGACGCCCTGCTGTCGCAGGAGCCGAACGTCTGGCACACGGACACGGAACCCGTGTTCGAGATCTAGCGGCGCTGACGCCACCGGTATCAGGCGGGCGCGGGGAGTTCCGTCAAAGTCCGCGCGACCGCGGCTTCCAAGACACGGGCCGGTTTCCGCAGCGCTTCGGCGAGCGTGACGGCGTCCGTGACGAGAGAAACGGCCCGCGTCAGGCCCTGCGCCCGCAGCTCGGCGGCGGCGGTCGGATCGACGCTGCCGCCGAAGGCCAGCACGGGGACGCCCAGGGCGCGGCACCGCGCCAGCAGGCCGGAGATCGTCTTGCCCGCCAGCGTCTGGCGGTCGATCCGGCCCTCCCCCGTCAGCACCCACGC
>CAXUCQ010000337.1:0-1150 GCA_964249295.1 uncultured Armatimonadales bacterium
ATCATGGACCCGCACGCCCCGCCCGCCGAGCGGGCCGCGACCCTGGGCGGCTGGTTCGCCAACGCCCTGCCCGACCTCAACCAGAACGACCCCGAAGTGGCCCGCTACGAGATCCAGAACACGCTCTGGTGGGTGGCCGAGACGGGCCTGGACGGCATCCGCGAGGACACCATGCCGTTCGTCCCGCGCGCCTTCTGGCGTCAGTGGAACGCGGCCATCACGCGCCAGTACCCCGCCGTCAACGCCGTCGGCGAGGTCTTCGACGGCGACGCCGCGCTGGTGTCGTATTTCCAGGGCGGCAAAGTCGGCCCGGACGGCGTCGACACGGGCATGGACTCGCTGTTCGACTACCCGCTGTACTTCCCCCTGCGCCACGTGTTCGCCCAGGGCGCGTCGTTCCACGACCTCGTGACCGACGAGGCGCACGACTGGCTGTTCGCCCGGCCCACGCACCTGATGACGTTCCTGGGCAACCACGACGTCAAGCGCTTCCTGAACGAAGACGGCGCGACCCCGGCGGGCCTGATGCTGGCGCAGACGTTCCTGCTGACCAGCCGGGGCATCCCGCTCGTCTACTACGGCGACGAGATCGGCATGACCGGCGGCGACGACCCGGACAACCGCCGCGACTTCCCCGGCGGCTTCCCCGGCGACGCCCGCGACGCCTTCTCCCAGTCCGGGCGCACGCCCCAGGAGCAGCAGATCTGGCAGCACGTCCGCGCGCTGGCCCGCCTGCGCGCCGCACTCGCCCCGCTGCGGCGCGGCGCGCAGGTCACGCTCGCGCAGACGGACAAGCAGTGGGCGTATGCCCGCGTCCTGGGCGGCGACTCCGTACTGGTCGCGCTCAACAACGACACGGGGCCGGCGACGTTCTCCGTCCCCGTCACGACGCTGAATCTGGCCGAAGGCGTCACGCTCACCGACCGCCTGGGCGTCGCCGATCCCGTGCGTGTTTCGGGCGGCTCCGTCACCGTCACCCTGCCGGCCCGCACGGGCGCGGTGTTTGTGAGGTGACTTTGCGGGCGTGTGGCAGCCAGTGTGTAGCCGTGTGGCAGCCCCGGCCAACCAGGGCGTGAGTGCTGGGGGGGCGGGGGGGGGGCCGCCCCAGGGGGAGGGCGCGGGAAGCTGGGGCGGGGGTTTACTCTTCGCC
>CAXUCQ010000337.1:1160-3941 GCA_964249295.1 uncultured Armatimonadales bacterium
GGTGTCCCGGGGGGCCCCCCCCGCCCCCCCCGCCGTTACGGGGGGGGGGGCCGGGGAGAGGACCGCCCGAGGGTGAGGGCGCGGAAAGATGGGCCGGCTCTTAACTCTTCGCCCGCGAAGGCGGGCAGTCTGCTCTTCAGCAGCCCAGGACTTCAGTCCTGGGAGGCCTTGACCGGACGCCCCGCGCCCGCGACCTCGACGAAAGGAAACATGACGATGACGTTCCGCACGATGCCGTTCCGCAGACCCCTCCGCGTCCCGACGCCGTTCGCTCCGGCGGCGCTGCTCGTCCTGCTGCTCACCCTGGCGGCCCTCCCCGCGCCGGCGGACCCGCCGCCGAGCCGGAGCGGGCTGCGGGTGACGGTCAGCGCCGTGGACGCGGGCGTCTTCCACGTCGTCGTCACCCCGCCGCAACTCCCGGCGCCGCCGGCCAGCCCCTTCGTCGTGGAAACGACCCCGCTGCCGTCGGCAACGACGGGGCGCAACGCGGACGGCGTCACGGTGAGGACGGCGGCGGGCCGGTTGCAGATGCAGGCGGGCGGACGCTTCTCGCTCCAGGACCGGGCCGGGCGCGCCCTCGTCAGCGCCGGACAGGTCATCGCCGGTGAGGACGGCTCGCTCACCCTGACCCTGGCCCACAGCCCCGGCGACCGCTTCTACGGGGCGGGCAACGCCGACCGGGACGTTGCCGGCGACCTGCTGCACCCCGCCGGCACGCAGATCGTGACCAACGGCGCGACGCGCGTCCCGTTCCTGTGGTCGCCGAGCGGCTACGGCGTGCTGATCGCCAACGACCAGACCGGCGCGTCCTGGGCCGACGCGGGCGGCGTCCTGACGTGGCGCGTGCCGGGGCCGGACCTCGACTTTTATCTCCTGGCCGCGCCCGACCCCTACGGTCTGCTGGACGCCTTTTCCCGCCTGACCGGGCGCGCGCCCATCCCGCCGCGCTGGACGTTCGGCTACCTGCAGAGCCGCTGGGGCTACGTGGACGCCGCCGACGTGCAGGACAAGTGGCATCAGTTCCGCGACCGGCAGATCCCCGTCGATGCGTTCATCTACGACTATGACTGGTTCGTCGACGACTGGCGGTTCAACCCCGTGACGTTCCCGCCGGGCAGTTTAGATAAGATGCACGAGATGGGCCTGCACTTCATCGGCATCCGCAAGCCGCGCGTGAACGGCGCCAATCTCGACTTCGCCCGGCAGCAGGGCTGGGTGCTGAGCAGCCCGCAGGGGACCGACCTGCGCTTCGACCTGCCGCAGGCGCGGCAGTGGTGGTGGGGCCACCAGGCCCCGCTCGCGCAGGCGGGCGTGGACGGCTGGTGGAACGACGAGGCCGAGCAGACGGCGGACGAGTTCTTCCAGATGGCCCAGGCCGAATGGGACGGCGGGCGCGCGCTCGACTCGCGCCGCCCCTGGTCCATCAACCGGGCGTTCGCGCCGGGGATGCAGCGCTTCGGCGCGGCGGTCTGGACGGGCGACATCGACAGCGACTGGAAGACGCTGGCGCAGCAGCCGGGGACGCTGCTCAACTGGGAACTGGCGGGGATGCCCTACGTCGCCCAGGACATCGGCGGCTTCCAGAGCACGCCCACGCCCGAACTGTACGCGCGCTGGATCGAAGAAGGCGTGTTCGTGCCGGTGATGCGCGCCCACGGCACGCACAACTCGCCGCGCTGGCCCTGGGCCTTCGGCGACGACGTGCTGGCGGCCACCAAACAGGCCATCCAGCTCCGCTACCGGCTGCTGCCGTACCTGTACACCTGCGCCGCCGAGACCGCGCGCACGGGCGCCCCCTGGATGCGCCCGCTGTTCTTAGAATTCCCCCAGGACGCGGCGACGTTCAACCTGCGCGACGAGTGGCTGGTCGGCAGCCGCCTGCTGGCGGCCCCGGTGCTGGCCGAGGGCGGGCGTCGCGCGGTCTACCTGCCGGCGGGCCGCTGGTACGACTTCAACACGGGCGCCTCGGTCGAGGGCGGCCGGACGCTGACGCTCGTCGTCCCCCTGAGCACCATCCCGGCCTATGTCCGCGCGGGCAGCATCCTGCCGCTGGGGCCGGTCCTGCAATACACGGGTCAGGCCCCCGAAGACCCGCTCGAAGTGCGCGTCTTCCCCGGCGCGGACGCCCGCTTCGTCCTGTACGAAGACGCCGGGGACGGCTTCGGCTACCTGTCGGGCCAGTCGGCGCAGATCCCGCTCGCGTGGGACGACCACGCCCGTCGCCTGACGGTCGGCGCGCGCCTCGGCTCCTATCCGGGCATGACGGCGGTGCGGCACCTGCGCGTGACGCTGCCCGGCGGACGCGCGCAGACCGTCACCTACCGGGGCGACACGGTCCGGGCGCAGTTCTAGAAGAACCCACCCCCGCCGAGGACGGCGACCCCTCCCGAAACGGGAGGGGTGGGGCAACGCATGACGCATAGCCTCCGCCGAACGGATCAGCCGATTGGGTCTGCACAACCCCGTCCTCCCGCCTCGGGAGGACCCCTGCGAAGTGAGGAACGAACGGAGCAAGGAGGTGGGTTCCGGGCGTAGGTTCAACGCGGCGGCCCCGTGCTGCCGTGCTCTTCCAGCACTGCGGTGTGGAGGATCTGACGCTTGGGGACCGGCTCGCCGCCCAGCATCCGGGCGAGCAGGTCGCCGGCCTGTGCCGCCTGCTCGTTCTGGCGACGTTCAGGACGGTCAGGCGCGGCGCGACCAGGCGCATGAATCTGGCGTTCAGGCAGGTCATCAGGCTGACGTCCTGGGGGACGCGCAGGCCCGCCTGCGTCAGCGCGTGCT
>CAXUCQ010000338.1:0-3897 GCA_964249295.1 uncultured Armatimonadales bacterium
CAGGTGCTGTGCGACGAGCGGGGTGATCTCGGCCCCGCGCGGCGGCGCGGCGGCGTGCGCCACGATCTCCGGCCAGCGCGCCGCCAGCACGGCGGCCGTCGGTGGGGGCGGCTCCTTGGGCGCGGGCGTGGTCCCGTCCGTCGTGCTGCTGCTGAAGTGCGTGATGCCGAACAGCAGGCCGCCGAGAAGCACGAGCCAGACCACGAGCAGGGCCGCTTTCTTGTTGTTTTTAGCCATGAGACGCGAGAGGTTCTTTCACCGGGGTCGTTTCCGCCCGCGCTTCCCAGGTGGCGACGGCGAGCAGCGCCGTCATGGTCAGGGCCGACGAGAAGCACCAGACGCAGAACGCGCCGATGCGGAAATGGGCGACGTACTGCAAAAACCAGGAGTAGGCCGCGCCGCAGATCGTCCCCGCCCACAGCAGCCGCTGCAGGGCGCGCTGCAGGGCCGGGTCGTCGCTGCCCAGTTTCGCCATGCTCAGAGTCAGCAGGCCCAGATACGCCAGGAAGCCGAGCAGGGCCACGGGGATGTCATGGAACGGCCCCAGGGTCAGACGCGACCAGGAGCTGGCGGCCACGAGGCCGCACCCGCCGTCCGACGTGCAGGGCAGATCGACGTTGTTCCGGTGCGCCCACCAGAGCGTCCCGGCGATTCCCGCCCCGAAGAAGCTCAAAACCGCTTCGGCGACGGAGAAGCGCACGATTGTTGACGGCATCGACATAGGTTCCCATACGCGGGCTGCGTCCGGTTCGTCAGCAGAACATCCAGGGCTGTCGAACAGTCGCCTCGCGCGATCTCACTTCAGCGCGGACAGCGCCGCCGTCAGGGCCGAAGCGCGCCCCGTGCGCGCCGCCGCAAGGAGCGCCCGTTCATCCGATGGGTCGGCGGCATTGCCGGGAAGCGTCTGTGCCGTCAGGCGCAGGAAGGCGCTCCTGGCGGCCGCCTTCAACTGCGCCATCTGCGGCGGCGTCCCCGCGATGCGCGCCACGGCGCGCACCGTGTTGATCGCGTCGGAGTCGACCAGGTCCGCCGCCGTCAGTTCGGGCGAGAACTCGCACACCGACAGGTACGCCGCGCCCGGCATCACGAAACGCAGATGCACCGGGTCGAACGCCTTGTCCTCGTCCTCGGGGTTGCTAACGCTCAGAACGGCCACGTCCGTGGGCGACGGCTGCATCTGCCCCAGAGTAGGCTCGATCCAGACCCAGCCGACTCCGGGGTGCCAGTATTCGGTCAGCCAGTGTTCGTAGAACGGCTGACCCTGACTCCAGGCGGGCATATGCGAGACCGTCCGCGCGGGGATGCCGCGCGCCCTTAGCAGTGCCGCCGCAAGGTTGGCCCGGTTGGTACAACTGCCGCCGCAGATGATGGCCTTGGCCGCGTCCAGGCTGTCGAACTTCGCCCCGGTCCCTCGATTCGTGGACGTGAAGGCGATGACGCGCCGGACATACGTCTCGACGTCGGGGTCGCCCTGCGCCAGATCATGCGCCTTGGCTTGGATGGCCGGGTCGCCGCTCTGGACGCAGGCCGTGGCGCGGGTCCAAGGGGCGGCCTCCGCCGGGACTTCGGGCCGCGCCATTTTGGGGAGCAGGGCGACGGTCCGCTCAAAGACCAGGACATCCGACTGCCAGTTGAGCATCGCGCCCTTTTTGGGCGGCGTCACCCTCGCCACGCAGACCCAGTTGCGTCCATCGGGGCGCCGCGCAAACCGGTAGCCTTGCAGGGCGCCGGCGGGCGTCGCCGTCAGGCGGAAGTCGAGCGGCACCTGTTCCCGATAGATGCCCGGCATCGGAATCGTGACGGTGCCTGTCAGCGCCGCCCCCAGGGCGCGCACGGGCGCTTCCATGGCGATGTGGATGATGCCCGGCCCCTGCAGCGAGGAGATCGGCTCCCGGTTGGCGCGCGCCAGGTCGATCGGACCCAGAGCCGAAAGCATGACACAGCGGAGCCGGGCCTGTCCGCTCCCGATGACGCCCATCCCAAACACGATGCGGGTGGCATCGGGCGCGACCTCGCCCGTGATTTCATACGTCTTCCACACGTCTTCCGCAATGGGACGATCCGCCATGTTGTCGAAAAAGCCCTGTCGCCCTCCCGCACGATCCACGCGCAGCCAGAGGAACGAGGCGCCCGTCAGGGACGTGGGCGACGCCCGGACCTCGGCACGCAGTCGGATGCAACGCCCCCGGTACGGCGCAGCGTCGATGCCCTGGCTGATCGTCCCGAACGCGCCCGCATCCCCCAGCTTGGGCGCTCCCGTGACGAGGACACAGGCCGATTCCGGCGGGTTGCCCCCGGCCACGATGCGCGCGTCGTAGCCTTCCTCGTGCGCGGGCAGCCGCCAGCCGCCGCGCTTGCCTCCGTCGAGCGGCTGGGTGAAGCTGCCGTTGATGATCGGGATGGGTTGGCCTTGCTCCGTCGCGGCGTCCGGCACCGCCCTGCCGACACACGGAAGCGTCGGCAGAAACACGCCGGCGAGCAGGACGAGGCGCACCTTTGCGGCGAATGTCATCGGCTTCCACCCTTCGTATGCAGCGGCTTCGCTGCGGCTTTCGCACGCGGCTTCGCGGCGAGATGCGCGATATGGCCGTCGGCGTAGAGGTGTGTGGTCAGTCCGTCGGGGTGCGCGACGGAGTCATGGAACAGGTCCGTTGCGCTAGGATGGGTGAGATTCGCAAGAAGCACGGCAGACAGCGTCGCGTTCGGCTGGTACGGCTTGCCCGTGACGGGGCAGTCGAACACGCTCGGCTTCGGAGCATACGCCGCCATCGCCGCTGCGGTCGCCGTCGCGCTCCCCATCGGCGGCAGCGCACCATTGAAATCCTGTGTGTAACTGGAAACGGCGAACGCGAGTTGCTTGAGGTCCGAGGCGCACAGGTCAGGTCCGACCGGCTGCGCCCGCACGTACAGGTACGGGGCGGCGAAGAGGAGCGAGGCAGTCGCGCAAAGCCCAAGCGCAGGAATGGGTGCAGGTGGTCTTCGGTTCATAAAACGGTTCCTCCCTTTCGGTGACGGAAAGCCGCGGAGTTGTCCGGCGCAAGAGACAGACGTTTTTTACTGTGGCTGTCGCCTGATCAGGGCCGCTCATCACTCCAGAGACGCTGCCTACAGGACAGGCGGCAGCAACTCCCCGGCGCGCACCGGCGACGAGGCCTCCAAAGGCGTGATCGTCTGCTCGGGCGTCAGGACGGTGAGGCTTTGATAGCCCTGCGGCGTCGGGTCACGGCGCACCTCGACACAGCGATCCACCAGATTCACGATCCAGTAGTCGGCGATGCCTTCCAGCGCGTAGAGCCGTGCTTTCCGCCCGCGATCTTCGCGCAGGGTGCTGTCCGAGATTTCGACGAGCAGCCGCACTTCCGAGGGGCCTGGGTGATGATCAAGATAGTCCCGCCAGGTCCCTGGGACCACCGCCACATCAGGTGCCGGCTCGGAGAAATCGCTGAGCGTGATCGGCGTCTGATAATGGATCTCGAACCCAGGGCCGAATGCATCGGCAAGAGCCTCCGCCGACGCCCGAACTGCGGCCATGTGCCGCGTCCCGACTGGACGGACTTTGTTCCAAATCTCCCCGTCTAGAAGTTCCGTCTTTTCGTCGGGACCCAGAAGCCCGGCTTCCGCCATGCGGTAGTATTCGGCGCGCGTCCACCGGCGCAGCCGCGTGGGTGTCGCCGCAGCGTCCGGTGTCGAGATTGTCTGGTCGCGTTCGGTCACGGGGGCGCTCATGGTACGCTCATTGTACCCGAAGCGTTTTGGATTTCCGGGGAAGCGGCCCGCTTGGGGTACAATAAAGGGCGCTTGGCCGATGACGGCGCAGAGCGTTGGGAAGCAGGCACTGAGGCATGGCATTGGACAGCGCGCCCTTGGGGGCGGTCGCGGACGAGGACGTCGCGGAAC
>CAXUCQ010000339.1:0-254 GCA_964249295.1 uncultured Armatimonadales bacterium
CGGGGCGAGGTCGCGCAGCGAGCGCAGGTCCGCCGCCCGGTCCGGGGCGGCGAGGGCGGCGCCGACGGTCCCCGGCGGGCCGATCTCGCTCTGGCCGAGGTCACAGTCGACGACGGCGACGGTGCGGCCCGCGCGCAGAAGACTCGCGATGGCATCCCAGGTGAAGGTCGTTTTGCCCGCGTCGGCGGCGCCGAGCAGCATCACCGACGCGCCGGGCGGCAGACCCGCCAGACGCTGCAGCGCCGCGTCGCGCG
>CAXUCQ010000339.1:264-3893 GCA_964249295.1 uncultured Armatimonadales bacterium
GTCAGGAACGTCTGTCGGGGCGGTCTCCAGAGGTCGGGCCTTTCTGCCGATAACGGGTGGGAAACGCCAAGCGCCGGCAAAATTGTTACATCTCCGGGCGCTTTAGGGAGACATACGGCCCGGAAGCCGGGTATCATTTCCGTGGCTCATAAAAGACGAGGAGGTCTTATGAAACAGCCACTCATGTTAACGCCGGTGCGGGTTCCGCCGGCGCAGGTGGAAGCCCTGTACGACGCTGCTTTGGTCGGGAACGAGCGTCCGTTCCCGGCGGACTCGGGTCCCTGGCCCGGCGAGGATTGGGAGGAGGACGTTCCCGCTCACCGCCCCGCCCCGGCCTCCGAAGCGGGCAAAGGCCGGGTCGCCCAGCACTGACCGATCTCGTCGAACAGTTCCTTGTGGAAGTCCTGGGCCGCGTCCCAGAGGCGCCGGTACCAGTCGTCGAGTTCCGCGACGCTCGCCGCGTCGCGGACGAACACGTTCATCTCCGTCGGGTGCGCCGGGCCGCCGAGAGTCAGGTTGCTGGAGCCGACGACGGCGATCTGCCGCCCGCCGGGGTATCGCAGCAGGGTGACCTTGGCGTGGATGCGCCCCGGCGTGTAGAGCCGGACCTTGAGCGCCCCGGCGGCGATGCGCGCCGCGAGCGTGAGCAACAGGGACTGGCCCTCGGCGCTGCGGGGCATCTCGTCGATGGTCCGCCGCAGGTTGAGCGCGGTCACGGCGGCGACGCGCGTGTGCGTCTCGCGCAGGCCGGACGCGAAATCTTCCTGCTCGTACCCCGGCCCGGCATCCCCCGTCCTCAGCCGCGCTTCCTCCCGGACCTGTTCCTCGGTCGAGTGGTTGACCACGTTGCCGATGAGGAACTGGGCCTCGTCGAGGCGCGCGAGTTGGGCGCGCAGAGACGTCAGGCCGTCCAGGAACAGGTAGCCGACGGCGAAGCGCGCGCCGACGGCCCCTGCGTCCAGGAGGTCACGGACGCGCCCCGCGAGGCGGACGTGCCGGTTGTCGATCACGTCGGAACTCATAGTTCAGTATACCTAAAATTCAGGCCCGGCGGCATAAGTTCCGGGAACGGGTTAGGCCGAGGCCCTGTTGTGGTATACTGTGACGGTTTGCCGAGAAGCACGCTGACCGAGACTCATTCAATGCTGAGGAGAACACCATGAACACCGAATCCGAACTGTCGTTCAACGCCGCCGGACAGGCGACGGCCCCGACCGCGGCCCCATCCATGGACTTTATCAACGCGATTTCGGAGTTTTTCGAGACCGACCCCAGCGACCTGCTGGTTGAACTCGGCTACTACAAGCGGGACGAGGACATCCCCGGCCTGATCGACTAGCCGTCAGACAGCGTTCCTCATGCTAACAAAAACGCCTGGTCCCTTTTTGGGGGAGCGGGTTTTTTTGTACCCGGATGAAAAAAGTTTTTCTTCCGGGAATGGTCTCAGTCCCGATGGGATGCGGCCCCGAGGGAGACGCCGCCGGGCCGGGACCCGGCAGAACTACCTTGACAAATCGCCCGGCCTGGGATAAGATACGTCGGCTGCCGGATTCCACCCGTGCCGCCCGATTTTTGGGACAGCCCTTCTGGAAGTTCTTTCCAGGCTGAGGCGTCCCTGAAGATCCATCGGAAAGGAAGTTTCTGCTTTTGCTGTCGAATAAATCTGCAGGGAACGCGCCGACGAGTTGCCCCCGAAGCCGGCCCGCGCGTGTCGTCAGAACGGCCTCCCTGCTGCTCCCGCTTTCCCTGGCCGGCTCGCTTCTGCTGACCCCCCTTGTCTCCCAAGCCCGCATCACCCCGGCGCAGCAGGCTGTTCATCAGGCGCGTCTCGCCCGGCTCCAGATGGAGAAGGGCGTGTGGGCCGTTTCGGCGCAGCAGGCTCGGCACAACGCCCGCCTGGCGCAGATTCAGGCCATGCACCGGGCGCACCTGTTGAAGTCGTCCCCTGTCGCTGAGGCGGACAGCGTTGCGGCGACGCACCGGGCGCATCTGGCGAGACTTCAAACCCAGCGCGCGGCGCTGCTGGCGAAGTCAGCCGTGCTTCAGACGAAGACCCAGGCGGTCCATCAGGCGCATCTACTGAAGCTGCAGGCTCGGCACGCGGCGCAGACCGCCGCACACCAGGCCAAACTTATCGCGCGCCAGCGGCGCGCGGCGGTCAAGATGGCCGCCGCCCGCCGGAAGAACGCCGCGAAATACGCCAAGCTGCACCAGCAGCATGTCGCGCTCACGAGCGGCAACGTGGTCGAGGCGGCCTACGCTTTCCGCGGCACGCGCTACGTGATGGGCGGGACGTCGCGCTCGGGCTTCGACTGCTCCGGCTTTGTGCGCTACATCCTGAGCAACGCCGGGGGCGTGGACGTGCCGCGAACGGCGGTCGAGCAGTTCCTCCACGGGGCGCCCATCGCGCCGGCCGCGATGCAGCCCGGCGACCTGGTGTTTTTCAAGAACACGTACAAGCGCGGCATCTCGCACGTCGGCATCTACGCCGGCGACGGCCGGTTCATCCACGCCGCCAACGCCCACAAGGGCGTTCGGATGGACAGCCTAGACGAGCCGTACTACGTGGCCCATTTTGCGGGCGCGCGCCGCGTCCTGCCCGCGCAGATGCGCGAAGCCGCGTTCCTGCAGCAGCAGCCACGGGCAATCCCCCAGCGCTGAAGCGCCGCTGCCCGGCGTTTGGAGGCCGTCTTCGGACGCGCCATTGACAAACGCCGGGCGGCTGAGGTATAAACTCCGCGTTCCTTTCTTCCAGCAGAGCAGGTCCGATGGCCGTCAAGTCTGAGGAAAAGAGTCTGGCGCGGGAACTGCGCCGCCAGGGTTTCAGTTACAACGAGATACTGGAACACGTCAGCGTCTCCAAAGGAACGCTGAGCCTGTGGCTGCGGGACATCGCACTGACGGATGAGCAAGTGGCTCGCTTCCTCGACAAGCGTTGCGGAGGCCGTGAGAAGTTCATTCTCGCGATGCGTCAGCGCCGCGACAACCGCTGGGCGGAATATCAGCGGGAGGCAGAGGAAGAGTACAAACTGCTCTCTCAAGACCCGAGCTTTATGTTTGGCTTAGCCTTGTATGTCGGTGAGGGCAGTAAAACACAGCAGAACGAGTTGTGCATCACGAACTGTGATCCGCGCGTTATACAGAAGGGGTTGCAGTTCTTCCGACAGATCGGGGTCCCCATGGACGCGCTTCGGTGTGGTCTCCATGTTCATCCTGGATTGTCGAAGAAGGGCGCGGAGCAGTTTTGGCAGGAGGTGACTGGCCTGCCACCAGAACAGTTCCATACGACTCGTGATGCAATCAGCCGTGCCAGCAACGGCACGAAAGGTCACGTTCAACTCTACGGGACTTGTCAGCTACGCGCCTGCTCAACACGTCTGCGGCAGAAACTTCAGAAATGGATGGAGTTAGCTCTCCGCTAAACATGGCCCCATCGTTCATCGGTTAGGATATGGCACTTTCACTGCTAAGAGGCGGGTTCGACTCCCGCTGGGGCTATTGAACAAAAGAGTGGGGACCAGCAATGGTCCCCGCTTTTTTGTGTCAGTCGCAAGCCGTGTCGTCGCCCAATCAGTCCGCGAGCGTGACGGCGAGGAGCAGCGCGGCCGCGCCGGCGAACGTCATGGGGT
>CAXUCQ010000340.1:0-3075 GCA_964249295.1 uncultured Armatimonadales bacterium
GGCGGTGACGTTGCGGCACTCCACGAGGTCGCCCACGCCCAGCCGGCGGAGCGCGTCGTCGTAGGTCTCCTTGCGCCAGTCCAGGATCACCCCGGCCCCGAACTGGGACGTGGACTCCATGCTGTCGCCCTGGCTGACCTTGTACTGCTCCCCCGCGAACCCGAGGCTGGCCGGCTGCACGCCCATGATCGCGCACGTCCGCCGCAGCAGCCACAGCTCGAACTGCTGGAAATCGCTGTCCTTGCGGCTCGCGCCCTGGACGCGGGTGGTGCCGCTCGGCACGAACTTCGTCCTCTGCCGCGCGGCGCTGTCGCCGGCGAGCAGGGCGTCGAAGAACGCCGTGAACTCCTGGATCTGGCCCGGCGTCCAGGTCTCCGGCACGGCCAGCAGGTCGGCGGGCGTGTTGCCGTCGGTCAGCCAGCGCCGGTTCCAGTCGTCGGCCCGCAGGGCGGCGTTGACGGCGTTGAGCAGCCACTCGACGGGGCTGGCGAAGAAGGGCGAATACGAGCGCGACCACAGCCCGTCGTAGACCATCTGCTCGCGGGTGAACTCGGCGGCCAGCACCCCCCAGATCCACTGCTCGTAGACGGCCTCGCCGGGGCCGGGCCAGCCGAAGCCGTCCACCTTGGGCCGGATCGTGGCCGCGTCCAGCGCGACGGCCTCCAGCGGGCGGCCCAGCCGGTCGTTCCGCCAGAAGACGCCGGCCGCGCCGACGACGCACAGGTCCTCGATGACCTCGCCCTCGAAGTGCGACCGGCGCTTGCCCACGCCCCCCAGGCCGCCGGCCTGGGCGAAGAAGGCGGTCGCGTCTTTGATGGCGCGCTGGGTCTTGCGGCGGTCGTCCTTGGAGTCGAGGGCGACGACCTGGAGCGGGACCTGGCTGACCTCGCGCTTGAGGTGCTGGATGCACGAGCGCAGCACGTCGTAGTTGTCCGCCATCTGGCGCAGCGTCTTGACGCTGACCAGGCTGCCGGGCCTGCGCTGGGGCGGGACCGGCGTCGAGTACCAGAGCGGGTCGTCGTAGTGGTAGGCGGCGTAGGTCGGGCGGCCCGGCGCCTGCCAGGGGGTGTTCGGCGTCTGGACCTCCGGGATCGGCGCCGCCGCCCGCTGCACCAGTTCCACGGCCTGCAGGGCCGCCGTGCGCACGCCCTCCGTGGCGGCGGTCCGGGCCTCCTCGCGGGCCAGCGTCAGCAGTTCGTCACGGGTGATGGAATCACGGGTGATCGCCGTCTCCGCACCAACGCCGATCTCAGCGGGCGCGTCCGCTTTCTTGTTCCAGGGGAGGCGCATGGGGTTATTTTTTTGCCTTCTTCTGGTGCTTCAGCGCGGCCCCGGCCAGCTTCCGGTATTCGTGCTTGAGGACGAGGGAGGCCGGACACAGGAGGTGACCCAGGCGCTGCAGCTGGCAGTGCTCGCAGAACAGCAGGTGGTCCCAGAACGCCCGCTCGGCCCGGAGCGCCCGGCGCAGGGCGTCGTTACGGCCCTTCAGGGCTTTGACGCGGGCGCGCAGCGCCTTGGCCTGGTGGTGGCTCATGGTCTAAGATGGCCTGTGGTGGTCTATCCGGGGGGCGGCTCCTGCCGGAACAGCGCGAGGAGACTTCCCAGGGCCTGCGGGTCCTGGCCCCAGCCGCCGCGCGGGCGCATCTTGAGCAGGGCCGTGGCCAGGGCGATGGAGATCACGCAGTCGTCGTGGCTCTTGCCCTCGCCGCCCGCCTTGCCGCCGGGCAGCTTGACATACGTCAGCATCTGGGCGACCGTCTGGCGGCTGCGCAGGTGCAGCTCCTTCTCGGTGACCGACGTGGCCAGGCCGTCGAGCGCGAAGAACTTGCTCTGGGCCGTCGTCGGCCAGCCAGGGCGCATCGTGGTCGGATTCTTCTTCTCGTCGTACTCCTGGTGGAAGTACAGTCCGTTCGCAACGCTGCTGCGCGCCTCCGGGTAGTGGGCCGTGTGGAGGGCGGCGTTGATGACGGCGTGCCCATGGTTGTTGCGCTCGATCCCCAGCAGCGCGGTGTTGTACCAGAACCCGAGGTCCGCCAGGATCAGGCCGTACTCGTGCGTGTCCCAGCGGCCGTGCAGGTGGGCCACCTGGGTCCAGGTCTCGGCGTCCAGGACGTCGGCGGCGTCGAAGTCGTGGTCGCCGCGGTCGTTGATGCCCTCGGCGCAGTCCGCCCCGATGACGTACAGGCGGCCCGGCCGGGGCGCCTCCCAGACGGTGAGGGCCTTGACCTCGCCCAGCGTGTCGCTCCCCTTGACGGCGTGCTCGAAGACGTGGTTCCTGACGGCGGCCAGTTTCGGGTGTCGGTCGGCCGGGACGCGCACGTCGATGGGGTCGAAGGCCGGGTCGGCGAGCTGCAGCGCCAGGTCGGTCAAAAACTCGCGGTCGAAATAGGGGTTGCCGCTCGTCAGGAACGCGCCGGCGGCGGTCGACGGGTATTCCTGCGGGAACAGCTTCTTGCGCGCCTTCCGCTTCCAGCGCGCCCACTCCAACTGCTCATCGCTGAGGCCGAACTGGTGGACCAGTTTCCGCTCGTCTTCCGTCCGCACGAAGTCGGGCGGCACCGGGCGGCGGTACTCGGGATGCTGGAACCAGGCGAAGAAGCGCGGGGTGTACACGCTCTGGCCGGCCTCCGCGAGCGTGTACTCGCTGTGGTACCAGTTGCCGACGCCGTTGGCGGTCGTCTCGATGAACACGTTGCCGTCCTGGGGCACCGACTCCATCAGGCCGCCGAGCAGCGTCTCGGCGTCGGGCCAGAACCCGACCTCCGAGGCGTGCAGGTTGTGGATCGTCTTGCCCCGCCCGTAGGTCAGGTTCTGGGCGTTGCCGACGACGTAGCGGCTCTCCAGATCGGGCCAGTAGAACTCGGTCCGGTTCGCGTATTTGCTCTTGGGCCTCTTGCGCTCGGGCAGGTAGTCGTACATCGTCCGCACCATCGAGAACAGCGACTGGGTGTTGTCGGCGTCCATGCCGATGACGACCGTGGTCGTGTTCGGGGTGTTGACGGTGTTGAGGAAAAAGAGCGCGGCGATCAGCGTGCTGAACCCGAACTGGCGGGCCTTGAGGATGATCTCCAGGAC
>CAXUCQ010000340.1:3085-3875 GCA_964249295.1 uncultured Armatimonadales bacterium
CTCCAGGACCGCGCGCATCTCGTAAACGTCGCCGCGCCAGCCGCCGCAGACCTGGTCGAGATAGAGCGACTGCACCGCGTTGGGCGCGAACGCGACGAGGCGCTTGTCTTTGGTGCGGATCTTGAGATCGGCGAAGGTGACGCGCCTATCCTCCGGCTCCGCCTCCGTCACCAGCCCCCGGCGCTCCGCCTCCGCCCGGAGGGATTCCAGCCGGGCCGCCTGGAGGCGGGAGACCGAGTATCCGACAGAGCTGGTCATCGGGGATCTCTTTCAGGCTGAGCCGGTTGTACACGCCCCCGACGTCTTTGGCGATCTGTTCCGTGGCCGCCAGCGCCCGGCCCAGGTTACGCCCGGCCTTTGCCTCCGTCGCGATCTCCGAGAGGAACCGCACACGCGCCCCCAGGTGGGCCAGGGGCACGTCCGACAGGTCCGACAGGTACCGGGCGCGCGTCTCCTCGAAGAGCCGCCGCAGCTCCTGGGACATCCGCCTGCCGGCGACGTTGCCGGGGTCATAGGCGCTCAGCTGCTGGAGCGAGGCCTCGACCCCGTGCCCCTGTTTTAGCTCCTCGGCGACTTTGGCGGGCGGGACGAAGGCGGCGAGCCGCGTGACCACGAGTAATTTGAGGTCTTCTGACAGTGCGGCCATGGCCCATCCGAACCCCCGGAGGTAACCGGAGGTAAAACTAAGTAAAACCGGACCGGGCTTATTTCAGGCACGTGCCGCAGGCGGCGGCGACGGCGGCGGCGGTGATCGAGGGTCGGAACCCCGCCGCCGTCACCAGCGCGGACA
>CAXUCQ010000341.1:0-3859 GCA_964249295.1 uncultured Armatimonadales bacterium
CGGAGGGCGGGAGGACCCCTGCGGAGTGAGGAACGAACGAAGCAAGGAGGTGGGTTCCGACTCCCTCCCCTACCCCGTCGGCATCCCGGCCATCAGCGCCTGGACGGCGGCGGCGGACAGCGCGGAGTTGTAGACCGTGAAGCCCGCGATCCGGCCCGCGAAGCGGTGGCCGTTCCACGGGCCGGAGCCGCCGATGCGCACCTCGTTGGCGGCGTCCTGCAGCGTGATCGGGGCGCTCTTGAGGGCCTGCCCGTTCTTGTAGAGCGTCACCGTTTTGCCGTCGAACGTGGCCGTGACCATCTGCCAGCGGCCCACGTCATACGGCACCCCCGTCGTCACGTCCACGTCGCCGCCCCAGAAGTGGATGCCGTCGTGGTACTTGATCAGGAATCGCTCCTGCCCGGCGGCGTCGTCGCCGTCGCCGAAGCCGCCGATCAGGGTCAGCTCCTCCGGCTGCTTGTCGAGATAGACGAACAGGGTGATCGTCCACGGGTCGGCGGCGCCCACGGGCAGGCCGGGGGTGTCGTCCCGGACGAGGCCCCGGTGGTCGCGGTCGCCGAACGCCTGCGGACCGGCCAAGGTGAAGGCCGCGCTGCCCGGCGGCAGGCGGACGACGGCGGGCGGCGGCGGCGGGGGCGTGCGCGGCACGACCGGCGGGAACGGGTCCGGCTCGTACAGCACGCCGGCGGGCGCGGTGTCGTCCAGGGCGCCGCGGGTCGCCGTCATCGCCATGACGCGGATCTGAGGGTCATGGGGCAGCGTGACATGGGTCGCCCCGGCGGGCAGCGGAATGGCGTACCGGAACAGGTAGCAGAAGCAGTAGGGCAGGTCCCCGCCCGGCGTGTGCCGGTGGGTGCCGACCCAGGCCACGGGGTCGCGCTTGACGAAGCCCGGCGTGATCTTCTCGATGTCGACGACGCGCCCGGCGCGGACCTTCTTGACGGACATGTCGGCCAGCACCAGGCTGCCGTCCCAGTTGCGCTCCGGGTAGCCCGTCCCCCGCCCGAATCGGGCCGTGTCGGCGGGGTCGTTGTGGATCACGCGGCTGTACCACTGGCCGACCAGGGCCTGCCAGTCCTGCACCGTCAGCGCCGCGTCGCGCGTCGCGCCGTCCGGGCCGTGGACGGCGAACACGCCGCGCCGGTCGCCGCCCTCGGAGGCCGCCAGCAGGTACAGCCGGTCGTGGCCGGCGGGCAAGGCGACGGTCTGGCCCTGGCACGACACCATGTTCTTGGCGCCCGCCGCGCCGGGTCCCAGCGTGAACTCGACGCCCGCCGACGTGACCGCCTGGGGCCACAACTCGGCGGGGTAGCTGCCGCCGGCGGCGTCGAACGCGCCCGCCGTCAGGTCGGCGTGGGACGAGACGCCCGCCAGGTCAAAAGGCAGCGCGACGGGGACGCCCGCCGGGGGCGCGATCTTGTGGGGCGCGGCGGCCAGCGTGACCGCGAACGAGCGCGGCTGAAAGGCGGACAGGTCCACGACCAACTTGCCGCCCTGGACGGGGTACGGCCCGACGCTCTCCTCGGCGGCGTTGATCTCGCGGGCAGACAGGACGGGGGCGGCGAACGAGATCGCCGCGCCCCGGACGGACTCGCCGTGCAGTTCCTGGAGGCGGACCACCCACTCGGCGCTGTCTTCGGCTTTTTTCAAGGCCTTCACCATGACGCGGTCGGTGCTGACGCCCATCAGCGAGAACTCGCGCCCCCCGGCCCCCGCATGGGGGGCCGTCTGGAAGGCGCGCAAGGGCTGGTTGAAGCGGGCGGCCCGATGGACGACCCCGCCCGCCCGCCAGTCGCCCGCGTGGCCGGCCAGCGCGTAGTCGAAGTGGTGCCGGCCCAGGTCGTTGGTGTTCTGCCAGGGGTAGCCGCCGCCCGCCCCGTCCGGGGTGCGGATCAGGGACAGGCGCAGGACGTTGTCGGCGGGCTTGTCCCAGCCATACTTGTACTGGGTCAGCACGGCCATGCCGTGGCCGCCCCCGGCGTCGGAAAGGTCCGCCCACTGCTGGCCGTTGACCTCGTAGCGGTCCGGCGCGGCGTTGGGCCGCGCGATGACGCCCAGGCCCAGGTCGAACGTGGCGTCGGGGTTCGTGGCCGTCATCGGGAACGACGCCTTGACCAAGGTCCCCGGCGTCTGCCAGTCGAAGTCGTTGCGGACCTCGACCCAGTCGCCGTCGGGCGTCAGGCGCACGGTCTGGACCAGGGTCGATTCGCCCAGGGTGCGCGTGATTGCCAGCGCGACGCGGGCGGGGCCGTGTTCGGCGACGCGGACGCGGACGTTGTCGGCGACGACGCCCTGCGGCGGATTGCCGACCGTCTCCCACAGGATCTCCCAGGCGGGCCAGACCGTGGAAACGTCGTGGAAGTGCTCTAATTGTGCGGGCGCGCTCAGCAGCTCCGTTTTCGCACTTTTGTCGTAGACGCCGCTGATGTCGCCGGACGCATCGACGGTGACTTTGTAGCGGCGGCTTTCCAGCCCGGCGGGCGTGACGGCCAGGCCGGTCGCCAGGGCGCAGGGGGTCGCGGACGGGCGGGCGTCGTAGACGCGGCTGCCGACCGAGGGCGCGTGGGCGATGAAGACGATCTTGACGGTCGCGCCGTCGCGGGAAATGGTCTGGCTCGGCGCTTCCGCGCCGGTGACGGTGTCGAAGACGCGGACGTGGGCGGCGCCGGTGTCGTGCGCGGGCAGCGACACGGTGGCCTCCACGGCGTCCGTGCGGGGCCGGTCCAGCGGGTTGAAGACGACCAGCGGGACGCCCTGGGCGCGCGTGTCCAGGTGCCGGGCCATGCCGCCCACGCCGGTGGTGACGACCTGCGACAGTTGGTTCAGATTGAGCAGGTCGTCGTTCCAGACGAACGTGTAGGCCTTGGGGACGCACGTGCCGGGCAGCTCGTCGTGGAACTGGTGCCAGAGCGTGCGGACCCAGGCCGCGTGGAGCGTGTCCTGCGGGTAGGCCGGGCCGCCGAGCCAGGCGGCGGCCAGCGCGGCGCGCTCGGCGGCGTCGGCCATCTGCTCGTTCATCCGGTTCCACTTCTTGTGGGCGGCCTGGGACGTGTAGCCGCCGACCCCGTGCGTCTTCATGGTCAGCTCGCCCTGGAACTGCGGCAGGGCGGCGATCTGGGCGGGGGAGAGGTCCTTGGCCATCTGGTCGGCACCCGTGTTGACGACGCGCACGGGCGCGGACGTGTCGTCCACGGACTTCTGCACCCACGAGCACGACTCGTCGCCGGGCGTGCCGCCCTGGTCGCCCGTGCCGAAGTAGCGCATGTCCACCAGCCGCCCGCCCGCGGACGCCATGTCGCCGGTCCAGCGGGGGTCTGTGGCCACGTCCGAGCGGACCAGCTCGCCGTAGGGGCCGGGGCGCAGCGCCGTCACCAGCTCGCTGCCGTCCGGGCCGATCCAGCGGCCCACGGCGAACGGCGCGGGGAACCAGCCGCCCCACAGGGCGAACTTCTGGGTCGAGAACGACTGCAGCCCCGAGTGGCGCCCGATGGTGGGCAGGGAGTAGGGGAAGCCGAAGCAGTCCGGCAGGAAGATGTCGCGGCTGACCCGGCCGAACTCGCGCCGGAAGAACTGCTGGCCGTAGAGGGCCTGCCGGAACAGCGACTCGGGGCTGGGCGTGACCACGTCCACGGCGTTGATCCACGACCCGGACAGCTTCCAGCGGCCCTTCTGGACCCAGCCCTGCAGCTCGGGCCACTCGTCAGGGTGGTACTCCTTGAACCACATGTAGTGGATCACGCCCTCGTAGTTGAAGTTGTAGGCGGGGTACTTCTCGAACAGCTCCCAGTTGGGGCGCATGGTGTCCGGGATGCAGAAGCCGATGGTGTGCTGGACGGTCCAGTTCCACTGCGTGTCGTTG
>CAXUCQ010000342.1:0-3839 GCA_964249295.1 uncultured Armatimonadales bacterium
TTGACGAAACGCGCGGTTGCGAACAGGCGGCCGTCGGCGGTCTCGGCGACGGCGGTGGGCATCCGTTCGGACGCGCCCGCCGAGGCGCGGGCGACGACGCCCGCCGCCGACATCCAGTTGCGGGGCCGGACGACCAGGCCGTCCGCGCCGGCGGCGTAGAGGCTGCGGACGGCCTGGCCGAAGTTGAACGGGTCTTCCACGCCGTCGATCATGACGATGAAGGCGGCGCGCTGGGACGGCAGCAGAGCGTCGAGGGTCGTGAAGCGGCGCGGGCCGACGGCGGCGCGGACGCCGCCGAGGGGCTTGCCGCCGGCCCGTGCGTCGATCTCGTCGCCGGTGACTCGTCTGGGGACGATGCCGCGCTCTCGGGCTGTTTTTTCCAGGAAGCGGATGGGGCCGTTGTTCTTATCCTCCCGGATCAGCAGCGAGTGGAGGTCGCGGCTGCCGGACTGCAGCGCGGCGGTGACGGAGATCACGCCCTCGAGGAACGCCTGTTCTTCGTTCTGTTCTTTGTCCGGGTGGATCATCTGCGGATATAGTACCCGTAAAAAAAGCGCCGCAGCATGACGCTGCGGCGCGACTCATTGGGGATGAGCAATGGGAGGTTTTGCAACCTCAAGCCACGACAGGAGGATGTCTCGGGATTGTTAAGGCCGCGTTAAACCCGGATTAAGATTCGGTTAAGAATAGGTCTGTCAGACCCCGGACTGAAGTCCGGGGCTGCCAAAGAAAAGACTGCCCGCCTACGCGGGCGAGGAAAGATGACAGTGACACGTGCGGGTTGTCGGCGCGCTATTTGGCGCTGATCATCAGGCGTCGGAGCTGGTACAGGGCGCGGTTCTGGAGGCGCGAGACGTGCATCTGTGAGATGTTGAGCTGCTTGGCGACCTCGGCCTGCGACATGTCCTTGAAGAAGCGGTGGATGATGATGGCGCGCTCGCGCGGCTCCAGGGACTCGATGGCATGGTCGAGATCGCCGTAGGCTTCCAGGCTTTGCAGCGAGCCGTCCTCGGCGCCGACGAACTCGGCGAGCGACAGGGGGGCGCTGTCCGAGTCGTGCATCATCTTGCTGTCGAGCGAGACGGTGTCGTAGGCGTTGCCCAGTTCGATGGCTTCGAGCGTTTCTTCCTCGCTGACGCCGATGCGCTCGGCGACCTCCTGGATGGTCGGCGGGCGGCCCAGTTTCGTGCTCAGCGCTTCCTGCGCCTTGGAGGCGGTCTGGTTCAGCTCCTGGAGGCGGCGCGGGACCTTGAGGCTCCAGGCCTTGTCGCGGAAGTAGCGGCGGATCTCGCCGACGACGGTGGGGGTGGCGTAGGTGGAGAACTTGGTGCCGCGCCCGGAGTCGAAGCGGTCGATGGCGTTGATCAGGCCGATCGTGCCGACCTGGATCAGGTCTTCGAGCGGCTCGCCGCGGTTGACGAATTTGCCCGCCAGATACCGGACCAGGTTCTGGTGCATGACGACGAGGCGGTCACGCAGCTGCGGGTCGCGCGTGCGCGCGTACCGCGCGAACAGGGCTTCGGCGTCGTCCTGTGTCCACTCCACGGTGGCCTTTTTCTGTGTCATAGCCATGCTCGATCTATGCTCATTCCCACGACTGCGAGATCCCGTCGGGCGGCCGCCGGAAACATTCCCCCGGAACCCTCTATTCGGGCGCGTACTTGGTCAGCCTGACCAGCGTGCCGGTGGGGCCGGACTCGATCTTGACTTCGTCGACGAGTATCTCCATCAGCAGGGCGCCCAGGCCTTCCTGATCGACGCCGGCCTCGGCCAGCATCTGGGCTTCTTCCGACAGGGGGTTCGGACTCGTCTGCTCGGACACGTCATCGGCGACGTCGATGGTCAGGGCGGCCGGGCTGATACGGCTGGTGATGTGAATCCGGGCGGGGAGGCTGCCGGCCCGCTCGACGGCGTGGGTACACGCTTCGCCGACGGCCAGCCGCACGTCCTCGACCTCGTCGTAGGAGAACGGCATCCGGCTGGCGATGCCCAGGACGGCGAGGCGTGCCACCCCGACATACTCCGGGCGGCAGGGGAGGATCAGTTCGACCTGATCGGCAAGGGGATCACTCATAGCGACACTCCCTCTTTGGCCGCCGCCTCTTCCTCGGTGGGGTAGATGTCGAAGATCTTGTCCAGGCCGGTGATCTCGAAGATGCGGAGGATGCGCATCCCCGGCCCGACCAGCACCAGGTTGCCCTCGCCCTCGCGCAGGCGTTTGAGGCCGCCGATCAGGACGCCCAGCCCCGTGCTGTCCAGGTACTCGACTTTGGACAGGTTGATGATCAGGTGCTTGACGCCGCGTTCGGCGATCTGGACGATGTCTTGTTTGAGTTGGGGGGCGGTGTAGACGTCCACCTCGCCCTCGATCTCCAGGACACAGGTCGTCTCGTTCGGAGTGCGGCTGTTCATCGTCAGGTTCAAGATGTGTTCTCCTTTGCCGGGTCACGGGGCCGGTCGACGCTCGGTTGTACGAAAATCATTCAGCGGGGCGGGTGCGGGTCGGCCAGCATCTGCCGGCTGCGCCCGACCAGTTCGGACACGTTCTCGGAAAGCTCGTCCAGGACGTGCTCCGCCCGCTCCTTCAGCTCGTCCACGGTCCCGGCCATCGCCGCCCCGTCCGGCGCGGCGGCGCGGCGGCCCAGCAGCAGGCCGACGGTCGCGCCGAGGAGCGTCCCCGCGCCGACGCCCGCCAGGATCAGCAGTCCGATCTCCGTCCGTGTTGGTTTTGCCATACCGCGTCCTGTCCCCAGGACTGAAGTCCTAGGCCGCAAAGTGCAGATTGCCCGCCCGTGGAGGCGCCAGAGGGAGCCGCTGTTTCAGGATAGGCGGCGCTGGATGGTCGCGCCGCCCAGGACGGAGTCGCCGTCGTACATGACGAGGGACTGGCCGGGGCTGACGGCGCGCTGCGGACGGTCGAAGCGCAGGACGATCTCGCCCGCGTTGTCGCCCGGCGCGACGGTCGCCGGGGCGGCCTCCATGTTGTAGCGGATTTTCGCCGTGACGGGGCGCGATTCCTGCAAGCCCGCCAGGCCGACCCAGTTGATGTCGTCGGCGACCAGGCTTTCGGCCAGCAGGTCTTCGTTGCCGCCGACGACGACGGTGTTGCTGTCCGCGTCGATGCCGACGACGTAGAGCGGGATCGGCGAGCCGACGTTGACGCGCCTGCGCTGGCCGATGGTGTAGAACGCGATGCCGTCGTGCGCCCCGCGCCGCCGGCCCGTCGTGTCCACGATGTCGCCGGGCTGGACCGTTTCGGGCGCGTTTTTGGCCAGGAAGTCGGTGTAGGAGCCGCCCTGCACGAAGCAGATCTCCTGGGAGTCGGGCTTGTTCGCCACGGCCAGGCCCAGTTCCTCGGCGATGGCGCGGGTTTCGGCCTTGTTCGTGACGGACCCGAGGGGCATCAGCGTGTGGGCCAGCTCGTCCTGGGTGAAGTGGTACAGGGCGTAGGTCTGGTCCTTCGCGCCGTCGAGGGCGCGGCGCAGGGTCCAGCGCCGCCGGTCCTCGTCGAACTCGACGCGGGCGTAGTGGCCCGTGGCGAGATACTCCGCGCCCAGCGCCTTGGCCTTGGACAGCAGGGCGTCGAACTTGACGTAGCGGTTGCAGTTGACGCAGGGGTTGGGCGTCCGCCCGCGCTTGTACTCCTGCACGAAGTCGCCGATGACTTTCTCGGCGAAGAACTCGCGGAAGTTGAGCACGTAGTGGGGGATGCCCAGTTTGGCGGCGACGCGGCGGGCGTCCTCGACGGCGCCCAGGGAGCAGCAGCCGGCGCCTTTGGCCTGCGTCGCGCTTTCCTGCCAGATCTGCATGGTGATGCCGAGGACGTCGTAGCCCTGGCG
>CAXUCQ010000343.1:0-3244 GCA_964249295.1 uncultured Armatimonadales bacterium
GCGAGGCCCGCGCCTCATCCACGGTCGCCGCCAGCGGCAGGCGCGAGCGGACGCCCGGCACGGCCCGGACCACCTCCATCACGCATTCCGGCAGTTGGGCGACGACGATGCGCGCCCGGTAGCGCTCGATGTAGTCCATCGCGTCCCGGAACGTGTTCGCCCCCGCCGGGGAGCAGCCCGTCAGCAGGCTGCCGTCGATGATGATCCCGTGCGTGTGCTGCCGCAGCAGCAGGTTCGCCGCCGCCTGGATCGTCGGCCACAGGTTCTTGTCCAGAGACCCTTCCAGCGCGACGACGTCGTTGCGTGCTTCAATGATCAATTCTGTTGCTCGCTTTCACGGCTCTACCGGGGCGTCAGCAGGAAGAAATGCCTGTGGCCCCGACGTCGCCCATAGCCGACGATCTGACCACGGCTGTTGATGCCGTATGCATCTTCCAGCACCCATCCGCCGGCGGCAGGCACAGCCCTGTTCAGGTCGAACCGGTACTCCGAAAACCAGAGACAGGCATGACTCTCTTCACCTGTCAAGTAGTAGCCGACGATCCGCCCGACATCGTCAATGGCTCGGGCGCCACTCCCTTGGCGCCGATGCAGAGCGTCCAAGTCATGCATCCGTCCGCGCTGCCATAGAAAAGCATGGCTGACGTTGTCGCCGTCAGCGGTCACAACGTCCGTCTCTGAACTACCCACGACCTGATGTTTGTCGTTCAGGCCATCCGCCTCGCTCTCCAGGCTGAACGAGCCGAGCGTTCCCAGGTCGCGTTTCCTGCCGTGGCTCCAGAGAAGGGCATGACTCGCACCGTCCCGTGAGCTGATGGTACCGACGACCTGCTCCTGTTGATTAATCGCCGCCGCAGCGCCATGACCCGCGCTGCGGCCCTCCCCGCGTTGAGAAAAGAACAAGTAGGGTGTGGAGGTAAAGTCGCCGGGGAGACGGGGTACCCAGACCTGGAAAGAGCCGACAACAACGCCCCTGTTGTTGACCGCCGCCGCGCTCGTGTCCCCGGTCACACTCTGGTGAGCCAACACGGCAGACAAGCCCAGGTCATGCATCACTCCCTGCTTCCACAAAAAAGCGTGATTTATGTAACCCGGCAAGCCGTCCGCGTTGCGCTGCGGTCTACTTACGGAGCCGACGATCTCACCCAGATCATTCAAACCGACGGCGAATGTGTTCTGATACCCTGGAAGCGTCCCGATGTCACGCTTCCTGCCGTTCTGCCAGAGGTAAGAATGGTAAACGGGGTCATGATGCCCCAAAAGGCTTACAGGGACAGCATATGCGATCTGGCCGCGATTGTTGATGGAGATGGCGTCTAATCCATAAACTTGACCTTCGTGAGCGCGGCCCAAGTCAGTGACGGCGTAGCGAGAATGCCCGGCACCATAAGTGTGACCGGGAGCGGCATAGCACTGCTGCCCCACCCACCACAGAAACACACAAACCAGGAACGGTTCTTTCATCGCGGAACAGGCCGCACGCTCCAACGTCGGGAAGCAGGTGTGCGTCATCCCAATGGCTCAAGACGAGGCAACGCGCCGCACCGCCGCCGCCAGTTCCGACACGCCCATGACCGTCTCGTCCGCCGTCATGGCCGGGTCGGGCGGGTTGAACAGCGTGTACTGCACCCCGCGCTTGAACCGCACCGTCCTCATGCCCAAGGTCTTGGCGGGCGCGACGTCGTTGTCGGGCCGGTCGCCGACGAACACGGCCTCCGACGCCGGAACGCCCGCTTCTTCAAGCCCGCGCCGGAAGATCGCCGGGTCCGGCTTGAACAGATGGACGATCTCGCTGATGACCATGACATCGAACAGCGGCGCGATGCCGTAATTGGCGACGGCCTCTTGGACGGGCGGGTGCTGGTTGGCGATGATGCCCAGATGGAAGTCCTGTTTCAACTCCCGCAGCACCGGCGTGATGCCGTCGAGCAGCAGGCCGAACGGGCGCGGCCTGCGCATCTGCTCGTACTGTCCGCGCGCCTCGTGCCACAGCACTTCCGTCTCGCTGTCGTTGACGCAGTACGCCGCCAGCGACCCCTTGATCGCCGCTTCGGGGTTCGGCCCTTGCGCCGCCAGCCGCTTGCGGGTCGCGTTGAAGTCGTCCCAGAACACGTCCTTGCCGTGCGCCCGCAGCGTCAGCAGCAGCGCGTGGAACAGCCACAGGTGCTGCTGGTCCTCATCAAAGAGCACGTCGCCGATGTCGAAGAATACCCACTGTACAGCCATAAGCCCCCGTTCGACACGCGCCCGGCGTTCTCCTCTCTGACGGCGGGTATACTGAAGCAAGGATTCTGACGGAGACGCCGACGAGGAGACAGGACCATGACCACAGCGAAGCCGCCCGAGCGCCCCGGCGCGATCACGTTCAAAGGGACGCCGATGACCCTGGTGGGCCGGGAACTCAAAGTCGGCGACACCGCGCCCGACTTCCAACTGGTCACTGCGGACCTGTCCGCGCTCTCGTGGGACGACCTGAGCGACGGCGGCCGGAAAGCCGTCCTGGTCATCATGGTCCCCAGCATCGACACCAGTGTCTGCTCCCTCGAGACCGCCAAATTCAACCGGCACGTCGCCAACCTGCCCGCCGACCGGATCAAGGTCGTCACCGTCAGCGCCGACACCCCCTTCGCCCAGAAGCGCTGGGCCGCCGAGGAGCACATCGACAACATCCAGATGCTGTCCGACCACAAGGAGCGCGCCTTCGCCGACTCCTACGGCGTCCGCATCAAAGAACTCGGCCTGCTCGCCCGCGCCATCTACCTGCTCGACAAAGACCGGGTCGTCCGCTACATCCAGACCGTCCCCGAGGTCGCCACCGAGCCGGACTACGACGCCGTCATGCGCGCCGCCCGCCGGCTCGTCGGCGGCTGACGGAGAAGGGCCGCCAAGAGGAGGGGGGCGCACGCCGTGCGCCCCCTTTTCTGCCTAAGCGGCTGTACTCCCCCTGCTGATCCTCGCTCTGGAGATGCGCGATGCCCTCTGCCGCCATCCGGCATCTCCGCATCGGTCAGTTCGGATGCTCTGGGTCCGTCATCGTCAGCCAGCCGGAAGCCCGCGCCGGCTCAAGTCGTTGGCGTCCTTCAGCCCAAGTCTCGCCAGGACGCTGACACGGCTCCGCAGACTCGTGCGGTATCGACGTGTCAGGCGCAGCTTGTTAACTCAGGCATTGTCAGCCCTCCCAACAGCGTGCGGGGCTACCTGGCTTGGGGGCGCCCCGGCGTGGAGCGGCAGCACGACCGTGACA
>CAXUCQ010000343.1:3254-3825 GCA_964249295.1 uncultured Armatimonadales bacterium
TCGGCAGGTCCGGGTCTTAACTCGGGGCCGGAGGCTGTCATCCGTCGGCCCCGCGTCGCTCACCGGCCGCCGGACACCACGAGGTCCACGACGGTGTAGGCCGGCACCGTCACAGCAAACGCCCGGCCCAGGCCCGAAACGGGGCGCGACGTCACCGCGCCCGACGGGCCGAACTCGTAACGGACGCCCGTGCGGGCGAGACGCGCGCCCGTGACCGAGACGCGGACGACACAGGGCCGGGCGGGGTCCTTGTTGATCAGCATCAAGCCCAAACCGCCACGCGCCCGGCGCGCGGCGTGGGCGGCCAGCAGGGGGCGGTCGGAGGCGGCCGACACCAGCGCGTCGCCGGGGGCGGCCAGCAGGCGCGCCATCTCCAGGCCGTGGAACGCGGGGCCGACGGATGACAGCCTCCTGCCCCGAGTTAAGACCCGGACCTGCCGACACGAATGTCACGGTCGTTCTGCCGCTCCACGCCGGGGCGCCCCCAAGCCTAGTAGCCCCGCACGCTGTTCGGAATGCTGACAATGCCTGAGTTAACAAGCTGCGCCTGACACGTCGATACCGCACGAGT
>CAXUCQ010000344.1:0-3819 GCA_964249295.1 uncultured Armatimonadales bacterium
CCCTCAAAGAAGTCGGCGCCAAAGCCGGCATGGGCGCCGCCCTCAAAGCCGCCCTGAACATCCTGACGGGTGCCAACGTGAAGAATTAAATTGTCCCTCACCTTTGTAGGAGAACTTTGATGAGTCAGAGCGTCATCACAATACATCTCGTTGAAGGAGTAGCAAATAAACTGCATACCGCCGAGATTGCTGGCTGGATAGGGCAAATCATTGTTGCTCCTAAACTAGAACTCTCCAACCTGCTCCAGCGTCCAGAAGTGCAAGGTTTGGGGATCTATGTTTTGATCGGGGACGATCCGCAGCGGCCTGATAGGAAGCAGATCTATGTCGGCCAAGGCAATGTTACGGCTCGGTTGAATATCCATAACAAGGACGCAACCAAAGTTTTCTGGGATGACAAAGTTGTCGTCATCGTTGCAAAAGATGGAAGTCTGAACGCCGCACATTGCCTCCACATAGAAAGCCGCCTAATAGAATTGGCGGCCAAAGCCGACTTCGCTACATCGGCAAATAAGCAGACCCCGCCTTTGCCCCCGATGTACGCTCCAGATAAAGCCATTGCAGAAAATTTTTTGGAGAATATCCGTGTATTATTGCCTGTTCTGCGTGTAGACTACTTCACACCCCCCTTGACCGCGAAGGCTTCATCCGTCTCGTTGGCGGCGACAAACGCAGGTGCGGGACCGGGACCGGTCCAGACTCCTACATTCCATCTTAACGTAGGGAACGCAAGTGCTGAAGCCCTGCTGATAAATGATGACTTCGTTGTGAAACAAGGTGCCATCATCAACCCCGCAGAGGGCGCTTTAAGTAAATCGTACTCCACTTTACGGGCGTCACTTCAGAAAAACGGTATGCTGGCAGTCGATCAACAGACCAAGGTGTTAACGCTTACGCAGGATGTCGTGTTCGCTAGTCCCTCGGCGGCTGCCGCCGTAATCTGTGGATACAACATCAATGGTCCTCAAAACTGGAAGGTGAAAGGAACACAGCAGACTTATCGGGATTGGGATCAGGCCCGCGCCAGTGCCGTGACGCCCACGACGCCAGCATCGCCACCGGACGGAAGTGCCTCTTCCAGTCCTGGATCATAGACAGCAGAGGTCAACCATGACAGTCACCATAGAACTCCCGCCGGACCGTGAGACTCGCATCCGTGAAAGGGCCGCGAGCCAGGGCAAGGACTTGACCGACTACCTACTCGACACCGCCGACCCGGAAGGCGCGCGCCGTCCGACGCTTCCTTTGCGCCCCGTGACAGAGTACGCCTCTGAGGCTGAGTTCGTCGCGGAGGCCGTGAAAGCCGCCGTCGCCTATGGGTTTGATCCTCGGGCCGTTGCCGACATCGCGCAGGGCATCGCCGACGGAGAAGCGGGGCGCGAGCAGCCCTTCGAGGAATACGTCGCGGAGATGCAGGCTGAACGCCAAGCGCGGGAGGCGGCTCGGCAGCCGGCATGAGCGACGACGAAACAGTGACCCGCTGGGCGATACGCTTCACCGCCCGCGCCCGTCGGAACATCCAGGAAGCCTGGGAGCATCTGGCCGAAAACGCAGACGATGTGGTGGCGGATGCTTGGCAGCAGGGACTGGAGCAGGAGATCGCAGGTCTGGCCCGGTTCCCATACCGGCACCCGGTCGCGCCGGAGAAAAGGCTGTTCGGTGTGCCTGACGTACACCGCCTCCTTTACCGCCGCACACGGACAGGGCCGGCCTATCATGTCCTGTTCCGCATCTATGGCCCAGCAGAAGCGCCGTCCGATGCTCCCTTTGTCCGTATTGTTTCCGTCCGTCATGCCGCAATGATGCCATTAACAGAAGATGAGGCGCGCTTGATCGAAGACGACGAAGACGGAACCTGACAGCCCATGAACTACCTTGCTTTAGGCGACTCCGTCAGCATCGACGACTACACCAACGTCCCCCATGGCGGGGCCGCCAGTCAGTTCGCCCGGCTGATCGGCGCGACCCACTTCCAGAACCTGACCCGCGACGGCCGCACCACCGACGGCGTCCTTGAATCGCTGCCCCAGGTCACGGCAAAGCCCGACGTCGTCACGCTCACCGCCGGCGGCAACGACTTCCTCCAGAACGCCTACCGCCTCGTCAATCCGTTGGGTCAGTCCTCCGGTACCTGGGGCGATGTGGCCCGCCTGCCGCTGGAAAACCTGACCCGCATCGCCGACCGCCTGGCCGAGTTCGGCTGCCCCGTCCTGCTCAACACCCTCTACGACCCGACCGACGGCGACGACGCGCTCCTCGCCGCCTACGGGGTGGGGCCGGGCGCGCGGACCGCCTACGACGCCCTCAACGACGGCATCCGAGACATCGCCCGCCGGTACGATTTCCTGCTCTCCGACCTGCAGGAACTCTTTCACGGCCACGGCGCCGTCGCCGCCGACACCTGGATCGTCGGCCAGATCGAGCCGAACCACGCCGGGGCCACCGCCATCGCAAACCATTGGCACCGACTCTTCCAAAACGCCGTCAATAAAGGGTAGAATTATGTATCAGCGGCTCCCGCAGGGCCTTGACGTGTCAAGCCCAATCGCTCCACTCGCGGCGGTGAAAAGTGCGAAAACGAACTTTCATCAATTTCGCAGAAACGAACTGTCTTGCACCCATCCCGGCCCGCAGGGCCGATTGGCGCGGACGCGCCTCTCAGTCTGGCCGTTCACGGCCTGAACCAATGACGCAAAAAATGCGAAAACGAACTGGGACACCGAGGCCATGAGCGAACGCATGATCTCCGGGGACAACATGGACGAAGACAGGGACGAATACTCGCTGCGGCCCAAAAAGCTGCGCGAGTTCATCGGCCAGCCCAAGATCAAGGAGAACCTGGGCATCTTCCTGCAGGCGGCCCAGGCGCGCGGCGAGTCCCTCGACCACGTCCTGCTCCACGGCCCGCCCGGACTGGGCAAGACCAGCCTGTCGCTCATCATCTCCAACGAGATGGGCGCGGCCCTCAGGGCGACCTCCGGCCCCGCCATCGAGCGCGCGGGCGACCTGGTCGCCATCCTGACCAACCTGGAACCCGGCAGCGTCCTGTTCGTGGACGAGATCCACCGCCTGGCCCGCCCCGTCGAGGAGATCCTCTACTCGGCGATGGAAGACTACCAGGTGGACATCGTCATCGGCCAGGGGCCGTCGGCGCGCACCATCAAGCTCGACGTCAACCCCTTCACCCTGGTCGGCGCGACCACCCGCGCCGGGCTGCTCTCCTCGCCGCTGCGCGACCGCTTCGGCATCCAGCACAACTTCGAGTTCTACACGCCCGAGGACCTCGTCGAGATCATCACCCGCTCGGCGGCCATCCTGGGCGTGGACATCGATCTGGGCGGCGCCCAGGAACTCGCCCGCCGCTCGCGCGGCACGCCGCGCATCGCCAACCGCCTGCTCAAGCGCGTCCGCGACTTCGCCCAGGTCCGCGCCGACGGCCACATCAGCCGCGACGTCGCGGCGGCCGCCCTCGCCATGCTCGAGGTCGACGCCCGTGGCCTCGACGAGACCGACCGCCGCCTCCTCCGCACCATGATCGAGAAGTTCGGCGGCGGCCCCGTCGGCGTCGAGACCCTCGCCGCCGCCGTCTCCGAGGAGCGCGACACCATCGAAGACGTCTACGAACCCTATCTGATGCAGCAGGGCTTCCTCATGCGGACCCCCCGTGGCCGCGTCGCCACCCGGCTGGCCTACGAGCACCTCGGCCTCCCCCCGCCCCGCCGGTCCCACGACCAGGGGGACCAGGGTACGCTGCTCTGACTCCGTAGGGGCGCCCCGTCGGGTCGCCCCAACATACGCCGGGCCGTCCGGGGAGCAGGC
>CAXUCQ010000345.1:0-3814 GCA_964249295.1 uncultured Armatimonadales bacterium
CGGCGGCCGCACGGAGCTGGGGCGGTTTGTGGGACCGGAACGAGAACACAGCCGTCCGACCACGGGGGCTGGGCTTCGGGGTGGCCCTGGCGGCCAGCCGGCGGTGCCGCGGCTCGAGAGGGGCAGGCCAAGGGCGGGGGTAGGTGACGACCCCAGGGCTGTGGCGGATCGTCTCCCGTTTGCCCCGGATGCTCAGGTTTGCCCCGGATGCTCAGGTTGTGGGCGCGCAGCCGGGCGTTGAACTGCTGGATCGTGGCCGCGATCGTGGCCGCCGTCTGGGGGTCCACCTCCTGCCCGTGCAGATCGATGTATGGCAGGGACTGGATGAAGCCCGGCTCGGCGGGCGGCTCAGGCGGCGGGTCCTTGACGGTGACGGGTCCCTGGGCATGAGCGGGCGCGAGCGCCAGCAGGAGCAGCGGGGCGAGCGGGGCGGCTTTCAGCAGGGTGTTCATGGCCCCATTCTGCCCGCCGACTGGCGCAACGTGGGCCGAAAGATGCGAGCGACTGTTTTGCCTCACCGGCCCTTCGGGGCCGTCTCAATGCCAATCGCTTCCAAATACCGGGTATAATTCCTTCGGACCCGAGCCTAGAATCATGCCATGAAAACAACACTCACAGTCCTTGCCCTCGCCCTGACCGCGACCGCCGCCGTCGCACAGACGCCCGGCTATGACCGGCCCGGCCCGGAACAGGCGCAGCCGGACGGCCATGCCCACCTTGTGTACTGGTCGAACTTCTTTGACCGCTTCTCCAACAGCGCGCAGACGATGGCCGACGCCTACAGCGTGGACGCCCTGCGCTACATCGGCCAGAAGAAACCCGAGGCTCCGAAACCGGCATCGGCGCCCCGGCCGCAGAAATAAAGCCCGCGCCGTGCCTGCGGGGTTTCTCCCCGGCCGCAGTGACAGCCTCCCGCCCCCGGTCGCACCGCTGCACAGTGGGCGGCAGACCTGGGAGGGACCCGGCGGGCTTTCAGGACGGGGCGAGGGCGACCGAAGGAGAGGCCCCCATGATTCTGATCGGCATCGACCCCGGCACGGCGACCACGGGGTTCGGCGTCGTCGAGAAGCAGGGCGACCGCCTGTGCTTCGTCGACTGCGGCACGTTCGAGACGCCCGCCGGCATGGACGCCCCCCAGCGCCTGAAGATGATCTACGAGGACTTCAACACGCTCCTCGACAAGCACCGCCCCGAAAGCGTCGCCACCGAGCGCCTGTTCTTCACCAACAACGTCACCACGGGCATCCCCGTCGGGCGCGCGCTCGGCGTCATCCTGCTGACCCTCGCCCAGCGCGGCCTGCCCTGGACCGAGTACACGCCCACCCAGGTCAAAAGCGCCGTCGTCGGCACGGGCCGCGCCGCCAAGAAGCAGGTGCAGTTCATGGTCACGCGCCTGCTCGGCCTCAACGCCGTCCCCAAGCCCGACGACGCCGCCGACGCCCTCGCCGTCGCCATCTGCCACGCCCACACCGCCCGCCTCGGCCTGCCCGTCAAACACGGCGTCCGGGGTTAGGTCCCCGCCCCGCATGGGGTATAATCGACATCATCACGGATTCGCACCGGCCCCGCGCCGGAATACCCGAGGAGAATGCTGACATATGGCGGGAACGGTCGTGGGAGTGTTCCGAAACCACTGGGCGGCGGAACAAGCGGCGCAGGCGCTGCTCGATCAGGGGGTGCCGCTGGCCGACATCACCATCGTGGCCAAGGACGCGGGCGGCGAGACCGGCGCCCCCAGGACGGAAGGCACGGACCCGGTGACGGAGGGCAACCCCTTCCTGTCCACGGCGGTGCGCGAGGTCCCGCAGCACGACGTCGAGCAGCCCCTCAACACCGCCGACGAGTCCGCCGCGCGCGCCGTGGTCGGCCTGGTCATCGGCGCCCCCATCGGCTCGCTCGCCGTCGCGCTGTTGGTCTACTTCCCCTACTTCGAGGCCGTCTTCACCAACCACCCGCTCGCGCCGCAGCTGCTCGGCGCGGCGATTTTCGGCGTCGGCGGCGCGATCCTGGGCGCCGTCACGGCGGGCGGCATCCCCAACGAGGCCGCGCGCGCCTACCACAGCGACGTCGAGAGCGGACGCGCCCTGGTCACGGCCCTGTCGTCGAGCCGCGCCGCCCCCCTGCTCCAGCAGATCCTGCGCGACCACGGCGGCTCCCGCCTGGGCTACTACTCCCGCTTCATCGACAGCATCCAGAGCGTCGAGTCCCAGGGCCTCCACCAGCCCCCCGCCGAAGCCGCCCACTAGCGCCTGGGCATGATTTCAGAGATGCCGAGCGGCAGGACTCCCTGTCGGCTGCAGTGGGCATTGGGCCGCAGACGGCTCCGGGCCAGGATGTTGTTGACCTCCTGGTGGCGAGGGACCGCCGAGACCGCCTGACTCGCCCGGTTGACGTAGATCGTGTGCCTGCCGCCCTCACACAGCAGTTCACAGCCGTGGGCCTCGAGGTGTTGGACCAGGTCGCGGCGCTTCACACCGCCACCGGGAACGGCTCGCGGATCACGTCCTGCCCGCGCAGGGCCTCTTCGGCAAGCGCGCGGTTGGCTTCCAGCACCAGGCTGACGGCTTCCTGTAAGTTCTCGCACGCCTCTTGCAGCGTCTGACCCTGTGTGTTGGCCCCCGGCAGTTCCTCCACGTAGCCGGTATAGCCCTCCGGCACTTCTTGGAAGACAGCCGTGAACATCAAAGCCATACGATTCTCCTCGCTCGTGTCGTCCTACTGCCCCTGTCTTACAACACAACGTCTTCCTTTTCAGCCCGCGCAACAGGGAAACCTAACTTCTGCGGCCCAACGCCCGAGTTCAGCCGCGCCCGCAGAAGGCTCAAGCACGGCAAGCCCTGCGGGTCCGTGCGAAGACGGTGACGTGTGGCGTCGGCTGCAGCGGTGTTAGACCGCACCTGCCCCACCTCTGGGCAAGCGGCTCTCCAGCCTGACGAAACCGCGGCCCGGCTGTGGTGTCTTCGTCAAGGCCAAGCCTTGGAAGCGGATCGTTACCTCTTGGTAAGAGCCGCCGTCACGCCATAGCCAGAACAGTATGCGATGAACGAACGCCCCCGGCGCTTCGACGTCTACCTCATCGTAGAGTGCCTCAGCATTCTTGGCACCCGCCAACCCCCGGAGGGCTTCCACGTCCGAACCGCTGAGAACAGCCTGCTCGTATGACAGGTCAAGGTCGAAGTAGCCGTCCTGAAGATCTCCACACCGAAGTTCCATCAGGAGCGTGTCGCCGTCCAGCACGACGCGCCTGATGCGGCCGTCATGCAGGTTCGTCTCGGAGGCGAGTTCCCGCACGCTCGGCGGCAGGCGGGGAACAATCCCCGCCAGGTGCTGACGGTAGGCCCCGAGGACCTCGTCTGCCTTCTCTGACGTGTCACCGTGCCATGCCTCAGTGAAGTAGTCCAAAGTTCCTCGCTGACAAGCCAGGGTGTGAGTGCGGTCCAACAGTTGCTCACGCACATCGAACGAACGGCCCGGAGGGCCGGTTCTTTCCAGCCCTGCCCTTCCAGTGCGGGGCAAATCCCGCCCGCAGCCCATAAACGCGGAGCGGCGCAGCCGACCGTCACGCGGACGCGGAACGCTCCAACTGGCGCCGCAGCCGCTTGGTGTTGAAAACCACCGTCAGACTGCTCAGCACCATCGCCCCGGCGGCCAGGATCGGGCTGACCAGCCCGGCCACGGCCAGCGGGATGCACACGGCATTGTAGCAGCACGCCCAGAACAGGTTCTGCTTCATCACGCGCGCCGTCCGGCGCGACAGCGCGAACAGGTCGGCCAGACGCCCCAGGTCGTCCCCTACCAACGTGATGTCGGCGGC
>CAXUCQ010000346.1:0-1499 GCA_964249295.1 uncultured Armatimonadales bacterium
CCCCGCCGCGGCCGGGCGGCCCGCCCGGCGCGCCCCGCGGGGCGCGGTCCCGCTGCTGACGATCCTGTGGCAGCGACGCTTGCTCGTCGCCCTCTACGCCGGCCTGACGGCCTGGCTGTGGCGCGTCCGCCCGCCCGGCGGCTGGCTCACCGCCTGGCTCCTCTTCGCGCCCTGCCTGATGTTCGGGGGCATGGGCGACCCGTTCCCCTGGTACATCGCCTGGTTCTGGCCGTTCGCCCTGCTGCGCGGGGACAGGCGCTCGGTCGGACTTTCCACGGCGTTTTCGCTGCTCGCTCTCGTCTGGGAGAGCTTCTACGCCTGTCTGCGCCCCGCCTGAGAGACACCCATGACGACGCCCGAGACAACGCCGAAGGCCGTGCGCCTGGACTACCTGGACGGCCTGCGCGGATTGACCGCCCTGTACGTCGTGCTGTACCACTGCCGCAGCGAGTTCACGTGGCGGCAGGCTGACGGCGGATTCTCCCCGCTGCTGAGACAGATGACGGCCTGGATGGGTTTCGGCCACTACGCCGTCGTCGTCTTCATCACGCTGTCCGGTTATTGCCTGATGCTGCCGGTCGTCGGCTCCCGGGACGGGACGCTTGCGGGCGGCGTGGGGGGGTATCTGAAACGCCGCGCCCGGCGGACGCTGCCCGCCTACTACGGCGCCGTCGCGTTCTCGCTGCTCCTCATCACGCTCTTCCCCGGCCTGCAGCATCCGGTCGGCGCGCAGTGGGACCGCTGCCTGCCCGCCCTCCGGGCGGACAGGGTGCTGTCGCACCTGCTGATGCTGCACAACCTGCGGCGCGATTGGTATCAGACGATCGACGGTCCCTTGTGGAGCATGGCAACCGAATGGGACGTTTACGTGGCGTTCGCGCTGCTGCTGCTCCCGCTCTGGCGCCGGGGCGGCACGATCCTCGCGGCAGGGGCGGCCATTCTGCTGGGCCGGATGCCGCACCTGCTCCTGCCCCCGCCGGCCAACTTCGACTGGGCCTGCCCCTGGTTTCTGGGCTGTTTCAGCCTGGGCATGGCCGGCGCCGCCATCGGCGTCTCGCCCGAACCGTCCAAGACCCGGCGGCAGACGATCATCGCCTGGCGCCGGGCCGCCGTCCTTTTCGGGGCCTGCGTCACGCTGATCGGGTGGCTTGCCCCGGCCTGGGCGGATGCCCATTGGGTGGACATGGACCCGCTGGTCGCCGCCGCGACCGCCTGCGCCCTCGTCGCGGCGGCGGGAGCGGCGAGCGCCGGCTCCGACGGCGCGCGGCGACTCCTCGCGTCCCGGCCGCTCCGCGCGCTCGGCGCGTTCTCCTTCAGTCTGTACCTGACCCACTATCCGCTGCTGGCGCTCTGCCACAGCCTGATCCGGCAGTGGAAGCTGCGCCCCGACGCGGCCTTCCTGTGCCTGACGGCGCTGGCGGTCCCGACGGCGCTGCTGACGGCGTTTCTGTTCGCCGGAGTTTTTGAACGTCCCTCCCGGCGCGCAACATACCGCCCCC
>CAXUCQ010000346.1:1565-3809 GCA_964249295.1 uncultured Armatimonadales bacterium
ACGCAAAAGGTCTACCATGTCTCAACAACTTTGTCTCCTTGATCTCTCCCAAGACGCACGGACCCAAGACGCACGGACCCAAGGCGCTCGGGGAACGGCGCCCGCGCCCCGCCGGGCCGGCAGGCCCGGCGCCGTCTGCAGGGCCGTCGCGGCCACGGCGGCGCTCACCATCCTGAGTCTCCTCTACACACGTGTGGCACAGACGGTCACGGTCAATTCCGACCACGCCAGCATCGTCCTGGAGGCGGCGGCCGTCCTGCACGGGAACCCCCTCCTGCGCGGGTGGACGCTGACCAACGTCTCGTTCTACACGCTGGACCTGCCGTTCTATGTGCTCGATGTCGCCTGGCACGGACTGACCCCACGGGTGCTGCGCGAGGTGCCGGCGGTCGTTTACGCCCTGACCGTCCTGGCCGCCGTCTGGCTCGCGGGCCGGGGCGCCGGGCGGGGCGCCCCCCGGCTGGGGCGGAGCGTCACGTTCGTGCTGATCGGCCTGCCCTCGCTGCTCGCGCCACAGACGCTCCTGGTCGGTGTCGACCACGTCGCGACGACGCTCGTCATCATCGGGGGCCTTCTGGTCCTGGACGACCAGGCGGAGGGCCTGTCGGGGGCCAGGAAGCTGGGCTTCGCGGCGCTCTGCACGCTGCTGGTCGTCGGTGACACGATGGGGCTGCTGCTGTTCATCGCGCCGACGGTGATCGTTTCCCTCGTCCGCCACGTCTGCAGCGCTTCCCCCGAGAGCGTCAAAAGCTTGAAGGGGCCGGAGCAGACGCGGATCGCGGCGGCGGCGCTGGCCGTGCTGCTGGCCGACGGCTTCCTCAAGGGGGTGGACCGTGCGGGCGGCTTCCACGTCGTCCCGCTCGCGCTCAGGATCGTCCCCCTGTCGAAACTCGCCGCCAACGTCGAGCTGATGATCCAGGCCATGCTTTCGCTGTTCCGGGCCGACATCTTCGGGGAGAACGTCAACGCCGTCAGCCTCGGGCCGGGGATCGACCTGCTCGGCCTGGGCCTGGTCCTGTGGGCCATGTTCCACACCCTGCGCGCCTGGCGCGGCTGGCACAAAGGGGGCGACAGAGTCAGCCAGATTCTGGCGACCGCGATGGCCGTCAACCTCGCCGCCTTTGTCCTCGACGCTTCCGTTTCCGACATGTACAACACGCTGTACTCCCCGGTGGAGCGCTACCTGGTGCCTTTCTGCGTGATGGGCGCGATTCTGGCGGGGCGCTCCGGCGTCGGCCTCGCCCACGGCCGCCCCTGGCTGAAGCCGGCGGTCGCGCTCGCGGCCCTGGTGTCCGGCACGGCGTTCGTGACGCAGTTGCAGACGCCCAGGACCGAGCCGCGGTCGGCGGGGCTGGCTCAGTGGCTGTCGGCGCGGCATCTGACCGACGGCTACGGCAACTTCTGGTGCGCCTCGATCGTGACGGCGGAGAGCGGCGGCGCGGTCCGGGTCAGACCCGTGGAAGCCGACGGCGGGCCGATCCGGGCGATGCACTGGTTCTCGGATCGGCGCTGGTATCACGACACCCCCGCGCATTTCCTCGTCTACGACATCTCCCAGAGCGACAGGCGACTGTTCTACTGGCAGCATGTGGACCTCCAGTCTGCGGCGCAGACGTTCGGCCCCCCGACCGAAACCAAACGGCTGGACGGCTACACGGTGCTCGTCTGGAGGAAAAACATCACGCCGCTCCTGAAGCCCTGACACGACTCCCTCTCCTCGGCGCTGGATTCTGCCGACAATCACAGCAGGCATCCGAGAAACACCATGACTCACCTGCGACTCATCAGCGCCGACGACGCCCCCGGACCGAACGCCATGGAGATGGCCGTCGTCGTGCCGACCCTCAACGAGCGGGGCAGCATCGAAGCGCTGGTCGGCGGCATCCTGGCGGCGGACCCGCGCCTGCACGTCGTCGTCGTCGATGACGGCTCGACCGACGGCACGACGGAAACGGTGGACCGGCTCAGCGAGTCCCAGGCGCCCCCAGGCGCGGGCCGCGTCCACCTGATCGCCCGTGGCCGCAGGCTGGGCTACGCCTCCGCCGTCCAGGACGGCATGGCCTGCGCCCTCGACCACGGCGCGCGCCTGGTCCTGCAGATGGACGCCGACCTTTCGCACGACCCGAGTGACCTGCCCGCCCTGCTCGCGCGTAGCGAGACCCACGAGCTGGTCATCGGCTCCCGCTACGCCCCCGGCGGCGGCACCCGCGACTGGAGTCTCAAGCGCCGCCTGCTGTCCCAGGG
>CAXUCQ010000347.1:0-3778 GCA_964249295.1 uncultured Armatimonadales bacterium
GAACCTGTCGATGAACAGCGACCGGGTCAGCCAGAACATCGAGCGGCTGTCGTCGGGCCTGCGCATCAACAGCGCCGCCGACGACCCCTCCGGCCTGGTCATCTCCGAGAGCATGCAGGCGCAGGTCACAGGACTGACCCAGGCCACCGCCAACACCAACGACGCCATCAACGTCGTCAAGACCGCCGAGAGCGCCCTCAACGAGACGCAGTCCCTGCTGATGAACGTCCGCCAGCTCGTCCTGCACGCCGCCAACGCCGGAGCCAACGACCCCACCGCCGCCGCCGCCGACAAGGCCGCCATCTCCCAGGCCGTCGACAGCATCGACCGCATCGCGCAGACCACCCAGTTCAACAACAAGAACCTGCTCGCCGGCCAGGGCGCCGGCACCGCCGCCACCGCCAACGCCGCCCAGACCCTCACCTTCCAGATCGGCGCCAACGGCGGCCAGACCGTGCAGGTCTCCATCGGCGACATGCGCTCGGTGGACCTGGGCGTGACCACCGCCGGCGCCACCTACGCCGGCGTCGGCGGCTCGACCTCCACCTTCGCCGCCGCCCACAGCCTGGCCGACCTGGGCAGCGCGGGCGTGTCGGGGACGGCGGGCATCGACGTGTCGAGCACGGCCACCGCCAACGCCCAGGGCGACTACGCCCAGCAGGCGCTGGCGATCGTGGACCGGGCGATCTCGGACGTGTCGACGCAGCGGGCCAGCCTGGGGGCGATCCAGAGCAACGAGCTGCAATCGAACGTGACGAGCCTGGGGGTGGCCTCGCAGAACATCTCGGCCTCGCAGAGCACCATCCGCGACACGGACCTGTCCTCGGAGATCGTCGACTTCACCAAGAACCAGATCCTGGTGCAGGCCGGCACGTCCGCCCTGGCCCAGGCCAACCAGGCCCCGCAGGCCATCCTCAAGCTGCTCGGCTAAAGCCAGCGCTGACGGCTAGCCGGAGTGCCGGAACACAGGGCGGGGGAGGCAGGCGCCTCCCCCGCCCTTTCTCGATCCTGGGTTGCCAAGTGCGTACTGCCCGCCTGCGCGGGCGCCGGAGGAATGCCGCGCCCCACTCTTGCGCCCGCGCAGGCGGGCAACATGCTTTTCTCAGCCCAGGACTTCAGCCCTGGGGCGACACCCCCCACACGCGCTCTAAAGAAGCAAGGGCGGGACGCCGATAACAGTAGCAAGTTTGCCGCTTTGACCGATCCACGGCGGGACCCGCCCCGCCGCGCCGACAAGGAAAGAACGCGCCATGTCTTCCACCCCCGCCGCACCCACGATCTCGTTTTCCGGCCTCGCCTCGGGCATCGACACGTCCAGCGTCATCCAAGAAATGACCCAGTACGCGCAGCAGCCGATCACCCAGCAGCAAACCGTCGAGCAGGGCTACAACAACTCGCTGACGGCCTGGCAGAACTTCAACATCCAGCTGGCCTCCGTGCAGACCGCCGCGACCGCCCTCACGCTCCCCGGCACGTTCCAGGCCACGACCGCCTCGTCGTCAAACACCACAGTCGCCTCCATCACCAGCGTCGCCGGCGCGTCCGTCGGCCAGCACTCGCTGACCGTGACCCAGACGGCGCAGGCGCAGAAGGTCGTTTCGGGGACGTTCACCAGCGGCAGCACCGCCCTGGGCATGTCGGGCAACTTCACCCTGAACGGCAAATCGGTCCAACTCGCCACCTCGGACACCCTGACCGATGTCGCCGCCAAGATCAACGCCGCCGGCGCGGGCGCGAACGCGCAGGTCGTCAACGTCGGCCCGAACGACTTCCGCATGACCCTGAGCAGCACCGCGACCGGCACGGCCAACGCGCTCTCGCTCGCCGACGGCGCGTCGAACGGCGCGCAGCCGCTCCTGGTCGCCCTGGGGCTGCTCCAGGACCCGACACAGGCGGGGTACGCGCCGGGCGTCCGGCAGCAGATCACGTCGGGCAGCCAGACCGGCGCGGGTTCGCTGGCGCTCAGCAGCGCCACCCAGTCGGTCTCCACTGCCCTGGGCCTGACCACGACCCCCGCCGCCGGCAGTGTGACCATCGGCGGCCAGTCGATCAGCATCGACCTGTCGCAAGACTCCCTCAACAGCATCGCCGCCAAGATCAACGGCGCGGGCATCTCCGGCATCACCGCGCAGGTCGTCGCCGTGCCGGACGCCAACGGCAACGTCACCGCCGCCAGCAAGCAGCAGCTCCAGATCCTCAGCAGCAGCGGCAGCGCCCCCGCCTTCACGGACACCAACAACATCCTGTCCACGCTGGGCATCACGCAGGGCGGATTCACGGGGCAGCTCGTCCCGGCCAAAGACGCCCAGTTCAGCGTGGACGGGCTGTCGCTCACCCGCTCGTCCAACGTCGTCAACGACGCCGTCCCCGGCGCGTCCATCAACCTGCTGGGCGCCGGCTCCTCGACGCTGAGCGTTTCCCAGGACAGCACCACCATCGTCGCCGCCGTCAACAACTTCGTCAGCGCCTACAACGCCGCCCAGGACTACATCAACGGGCAGAACGTCTTCACGCCGCCGTCCAGCAGCACGCCCGGCCAGGACACGTCGTCGTCCACCCCCGCGCTCTTCGGCGACCCGACGCTCCAGTCCATGCAGCAGCAGCTCTCGGACGTGGTCGGCGCGGTCTCGGGCAACGACACCCTGGAGTCCATCGGCATCACGGTCAACTCGGCCAACGAACTGGTGGTGGACTCGGACACGCTGACCAGCGCGCTGCAGGCCGACCCGAGTTCCGTCTCCAACCTGTTCGGCCTGTCCGGGCTTTCAAACAGCAGCGGCGTGAAATTCGTCTCGGCCAACGGCAAGACCCAGTCCAGCTCCGGCGCAGGCTACGCGGTCGATGTCACGACGGCGGCCACCCAGGCGACCGGGGAGGCGAGCGTCGCCCACACGTCGTCCGCGACGGCCAGCACGGCGGCGGAAACGCTGACGTTCGGCGGCGCGACCTTCACGACCCCCGTCTCGATCACCCTGCCCTCCGGCAACACGCTGCAGGACACCGTCAACCAGATCAACACCAACAGCAGCCTCAACGGCAAGATCTACGCCGGCATCGACCAGACCACGGGCAGGCTCGTCCTGTCCTCGCTCAATTACGGCGCGGGCAACGGGTTCACCGTCAGCTCGGACACGGCGGCGGACGGCGCCAACTCCGGCATCGGCGCCGCCACGACGATCACGGACGGGACGGACGTGCAGGGGACCATCAACGGCGAGGCCGCGACCGGCAAAGGGCAGACGCTGACCGGCAACGCCGGCAACGCCACCACCGAGGGGCTGGCGCTGCTCGTGACCGGCAGCCAGACCGGCGCCGTCGGCCACGTCAGCGTCACCCACGGCGTGGCCGACTCGGTCAATGCGCTGATCAAGAGCCTCCTCGACCCGACCACCGGGGCCGTGATCGGCGCCGAGAACACCCTCAACTCGCAGATCTCGGACGCCCAGAACCAGATCACCCAGATGCAGGCCCAGGTCACGGCCTACACCGCGTATCTGACCCAGGAGTTCAGCAACATGGAGACCCAGGTCAGCAAGCTGCAGGCCCAGGGCAGCGCCTTCGCCTCCTCGGCGGGCATCAGCAGCAGCACCAGCAGCGGCAGCAGCACCGCCAAAGCGTCCACCTAAGCCACATCAGCCGGACAAAAATCACAGCACGACGGAGACACGACACACACGATGAACGGCCACAACCCTTACGCGCAGTACCGACAAACATCCGCCGAGACGGCCACGCCCACGCGCCTGGTCGTCATGCTCTACGACGGCGCGCTCCGCTT
>CAXUCQ010000348.1:0-3770 GCA_964249295.1 uncultured Armatimonadales bacterium
CGGCATGGCGACCCCGCTGGGTGTGTATTTGACCGACGGCGTTTCGGCGGGCGGGGCGGGCTTTTGGGGATTGTTCCTGTCCGGCCTGACGCTGGGCGGCCTGGGCCTGGTCGCTCAGGCGCTCGTGCAAAGCGTGACGCCCTTCTTAGACGGCTCGCTGCCGCACCTGCTGCCGGCGCAGACGCCCGAGGCGGCCCGGCAATGGCTGACACAGATGGGCGGCGACGCCGGCTCGACCCTGCTGATCGTGGCGCTGCTGCTGGGGGGACTGCGCTGCCTGCCGATGGCCGGCACGCACGCCGCCGAGCACCAGGTCGTCCACTGCATCGAGCGCGGTCTGCCGTTGCAACCATCCTGCGTCCGGGCCATGCCGCGCGTCCACCCGCGCTGCGGCACCAACCTGGTCATGGGGCTTCTGCTGTTCCGGCTGCTCTTTCTGGGCGTGTGGAGCGCCCTGCAGCGCGCCTGGGCGCCGATGGACGCCGCCACGCTGGCGCTGATCGTCGCCGCGCCGCTGACGCTGGCCTACTGGCGTCGCGTGGGCGGCTGGGTGCAATTCCGGCTGGCGACGCGGACGGCGACGGACCGGCAGATCGCCGGGGCCATCGCCGCCGCGCAGCAGGTGTTGCGGCGGCGTCAGGAGCGGTCTTCCGGGGGGCGCGTGCGGTTCCGCCCGCTGCGCCGCGTCTGGACCATGGGTCTGGTCCAGGTCCTTCTCGGCTATGCCGCGCTGTTCGCCCTGCTGCTGGCGGCGGCTCACGTCTGGCCCCGCCTGGGGAGCGCGCTGGGGATGTAAGAGTCCCTCCCCCGCGGCTGCTTGCAGACGCGGGGGAGGGACGCCTGAAAACCATTATGATCAAAGAACAACTCGCCGCGACGATTGCGGCGGCTTTGGACAACGCGAGGGCGAGCGGCGCCTTGCCGCTCGAAACGATCCCGGCGGTCGGGCTGGAGATGCCCAAGAACCGGGCGCACGGCGACTGGGCGACCAACATCGCCCTGGTGCTGGCCCCGCAACTGCGCCTGCCGCCGCGCGAGGTGGCGATGAAGATCGTCGGGCTGCTGCCGGTCGGCGGCGGGTCCGTCATCGCCCAGGCGGACGTCGCCGGGCCGGGGTTCATCAACTTCACGCTGCGCCCGGACTGGCTGGCCGACATCCTGGCGCGCGTCGAGCGCGAGGGCGACGCCTACGGGCGGTCCCAGGAGGGGCGGGGGCGGAAGGTCATCGTCGAGTTCGTCTCGACCAACCCGAACGGGCCGATCACGGTCGCGGGCGGGCGCAACGCCGCCATCGGCGACGTGCTGTGCAACCTGCTGCAGGCGGTCGGCAACGACGTCACGCGCGAGTATTACATCAACGACGCGCTCAACTCGACCCAGATGAACAACTTCGGCAAGTCCGTCTTTGTGCGCTACCGGCAACTGCTGGGACACCCGGAAGAGGGCTTCGCCGACATGTACGGCGGCGAATACGTCACGGACGTCGCCCGGCGCATTTTAGACGCGCACGGCGCCGAGTTCGAGGCCGCCGGCATCGACGACCCGCAGACGACGAAGACGTTCCGCGAATTGTCCGAGCGGGGCATGGTCGCGCAGCAGAAGGCCGATCTGGAAGCGTTCGGCGTCCGCTTCGACGTGTGGTTCCGCGAGGCGACGCTGTACGCCCCGGAGAACAAAGTGCAGGCCGCCATCGACGAGCTGACGCGGCGGGGCCACACCTACCCCAAAGACGGGGCGCTGTGGCTGCGGACGATGGACGAGGGCGACACGCGCGACAACGTCTTGATCCGGGCCAACGGAGCGCCGACCTATCTGGCCGGCGACATTGCGTATCACAAAGACAAGTTTGACCGGGGCTACGACACGGTCATCAACGTCTGGGGCGCCGACCACGGGGGCGCCGTCGCCCGCCTGAAAGCCGCGATGGGGATGCTCGGCTACGACCCGGCCCGCCTGCAGATCCTGATGTACCAACTGGTGCGGATCGTCAAGAACGGCGAGCTGGTCCAGTCGTCCAAGCGCAAAGGCAACATCTTGGAACTCAAGGCCGACCTGATCGACGAGATCGGCCGGGACGCCGCCCGGTTCTTCTTTCTGATGCGCTCGCCGAACACGGAACTGGACATCGACGTGGACCTGGCGAAGAAGACGGAAAAGGACAACCCCGTCTACTACGTCCAGTACGCCCACGCGCGGATCGTGCAGACACTGAAGAAGGCAGAGGAGATGCAGGGGCAGACCGTCCCCGCCGCCGGGGAGGCCGACCTGTCACGGCTGACCGAGGACGCCGAAACGGCCCTGATCAAGAAACTGTCCGACTTCCCCGCCGAGGTCACACAGGCCGCGAGCGACCAGGCGCCGCAGCGGATCACCCAGTACGCCCGCGACCTGTCGGCGCTGTTCCACACGTTCTACGACGCGGGCAACCGCAACGCCGCCCTGCGCGTCGTCGCGGACGATGTCGAAACGATGAAGGCGCGTCTGGTGCTGGTCAACGCCGCGCGGGTCGTCCTCAAGAACGCCCTGTTTCTGCTCGGCGTTTCCGCGCCGGACAAGATGTAGCCGTTCTTGGAACGGCCCTCACCCGGCTCGCCGGGCCGGGTGAGGGCCGACTCCGCCGCTGTAACCAAAACCCATGGAATACGCCGCATCGTCATGAAATACGCCGCATTGTGCTGCTCCCTTCTGCTGGCGGGACACGCCGCGTCGGCGGGGCCGAAGCGCCCGCTGATCCCCATGCCCGTCCCCGCCGCCATGGCGCCGACGCCGACGCCGAAGATCGTCTCGCAAGGCGCTTACCGTGACGCCCAGGGGAACGCGCACGCCTGGAGCGTGACACCCGCCCACGCACTGCAGTGGGACGGCGCCCCGTACCTGCCGGTGGGGGGGACGTTCACGCCGCAGTCGTGGGGCGCGGACGCGCCCGCGGCGGCCTGGGACGCCGACCGGAAGACACTGGACGGCTGGAAGGCGCGCGGCGTCCTGGACGTCTGCCTGTCCGCCGGCCCGGTCGGCCTGACGCACGTCCCCGCCGAAGGCGTGCAGCGCGTCCTCGACTACCTCGACGCGAACGGCTTCCGCTACGGCCTTGAAGTCGCCGACTTCCCCAAAGACCCGCTCGTCGGCTACGTCGTCAAGCCGGGTGTCTACCGGGACCCATCGCCGCCGGCCAGCGGCCCCGCGCGTTTCGGACCCATCCCCGGATTGACGGATGCATTCTATCTGCTCGTTTCGCGGCACGACGGCGAGATCGACGGGAGCGGGCCGGCCCGCATGGCGGGCCAGGACACCGCCGAGGTCGACGTGCCGAGCAGCGGGCCGGACGACGTGCTCCTGCTCTACCCGCAGCGCCTGTTCCTGGACGGCACGCCCGAAAGCCGCCTGCCCGATCTGTGGCAGGGCTACGACGAGTACCGCGACCGGCTCCTGTCCTTCTTCCGGCGCGTCCGACTCGGGCCGGGGTTCCGGTTCTTTCTGGATCCGCTCACGGAGAAGCTGGGGATGTACGGGGACGTGCAGAACCTGGTGCCGACGACCGACGGCTTCCGGCTCGACTTCGAGGCCTGGCCGGACAAGAAGTACCGCCACAACTCCGACGGCCTCAACCAAGGGTGGGGGATCGCCGACCTGTCCTTCGGCAGCGCCATCCCCGATTTCGAGACCGCCGCCCGCTGCCTGCCTCTCTGGTACGAGGCGCGCGGCGTGCCGGCGATCTACGACCCCGTCAAGCGCGTGATGTACGCCGTCGCCAACAAGCCGCACATCGCGGG
>CAXUCQ010000349.1:0-283 GCA_964249295.1 uncultured Armatimonadales bacterium
GTGCGGTGAGGTATAACAGGCCTATGAATGCCCTACTGGTCGCAGACGCTGAAAACCAGAAACTGCGGGGCGGGTACTACACTCCCAGCGTGATCGCGCAATTCCTGACGGGTTGGGCCATCCGCTCCCGCCTTGATGAAGTGTTGGAACCAAGCTGCGGCGATGGGGAGATACTGGGCGCCGCCGCGCGGCGCTTGCTTAACCTGGGGGCGACGCCCGACGGCGTCAACAGTCAGTTGCGCGCCGTCGAGTTGTACGAGTCCGAAGCCGTGCTGGCACGCGC
>CAXUCQ010000349.1:293-3769 GCA_964249295.1 uncultured Armatimonadales bacterium
GTTGGAGCAGATCGGGGTTCCCCGCAACGATGTCGTCTCCGTACAAGACTTCTTCAGTTTCGACGATCAGGCGTGGGGGATCGTGCAGCATCGGTGCGACGCCGTCGTCGGAAACCCCCCGTTTCTGCGCTACCACACGTTCCCCGAAGATCAGCGCGGGCGCGCCTTCCGCATCATGCGGACGGCGGGCCTCAACCCCAGCAAGCTCACAAACTCGTGGGTGTCGTTCCTCGTCGCAGCCAGCCTTCGCTTGAAAGCCGATGGCCGCCTCGCCATGGTCATCCCGGCAGAACTACTGCAGGTCAAGTACGCCGAACAGACACGGGCTTTTCTGGCGCGGCACTTCGGCGCGATCACGATCATCACGTTCCGGCGTCTGGTCTTTGCGGGCATTCAGCAGGAAGTCGTTTTGGTCCTGGCGGAGAAGTCCCCGGAGGTCGAAAGCGGGATCGACGTGATCGAACTGGACGACGCGAACGACCTGCCCGGCTATGAGGTCAACCTGCGCGCCCGCCGTCACCTGAAGTCCATCGACCACGCGGACGAGAAATGGACCCAATACTATCTAGACGAAGAAGAAATCAGCCTGCTGCGCTCCGTCAAACGCCATCCAAACTTGACCCGTCTGGGACAGATCGGCTGTGTCGATGTCGGGGTCGTCACGGGGGACAACTCGTTCTTCGTGCTGACCGACGACCAGGTTCAGCGCCTCGGCCTCGCCGACTACACGCTCCCACTCGTCGGACGCACGGCGCAGCTCCCCGGCTTGGCGTATACCGCCGAGGACTGGACCGCGAACCAGCAGGCCCAGGTCCTGTGTCACCTCTTGAACCTGCCGCCCGTGCCGATGGAAGAACTGCCGGAGGCGGCTCAGAACTATATCCGAAGCGGGGAAACGCGCGAAGTCCACGGCGGCTACAAGTGCCGCATCCGAAAACTGTGGTACATCGTTCCGACGCTCTGGGCGCCTGATGCCTTCCTGTTCCGGCAGATTCATGAGTACCCGAAGATCGTCTGCAACCGGGCGGCGGCGACTTCCACCGATACCATTCACCGCGTCCGCTGCCACAATCCGCATCATGCGGCACAGATCAGCTTGGCCTTTCTGAACTCCATGACGTTTGCGTTTTCCGAAGTGCTGGGGCGCAGCTACGGCGGCGGCGTGCTTGAACTGGAGCCGAACGAAGCGGAACAACTGCCGGTCCCGTTCTTCGCGGATTTAAGCCTCGACTTCGAGGAGTTGAACGGCCTGGAGCGGGCGCGGCAGATTGAAAAGCTGTTGGACATCACCGATGCCGAACTGCTCGGCAATCAGATGGGCTTTGACAAGGCCGACGTAAGAATGTTCCGGCGCATCTGGCGCAAGTTGTCCGGGCGGCGCGTCGGGCGTAAAGCGAAGGCGGTCAAGAAGTAGTATGGCGAAGTTGGTCACGATGCCACCCTTAGCAATCTCAAAAACTGAGTTGGCGAACTTTGGTGCGGCCTGGACGTCAAACGGCGACAAGTTGAGCCGGACACCTCCTTACTCATCGAGCGAACTTGGCGGCGTGTTTGACATGGCTGTCGGAACGGCTTTGTCTACAATGCTGGGCGGGAGGCCCATCGAAGTCCCCAACGCGAACTCTCTGACACCTCCTAAGCCTGACTGCGTCGAGGTAGGTCCGGTGAGAATTATTGGAGGCGTGAGGCCTCAGAACTTCGATGTTGGATACCGACCAGACGGCGTCCGGTTTGCGTATGACACGAAAACATTGAATGACGCGAGCAGCATCCGTAAGAACTGGCAGAACATGATAAACGACTTGGCGACAGAAGCCACGACTGTGCATAGTCGTTTTCCTCATGCTGTCGTCGCCTTTATTGTCATACTACCAAACCCGGCAGTAGTAGAACCTCAAAGGGCTGCAATCGTAGAAACGCTCGAACGACTTGCGCGGCGCTCAAAAGTAGAAGACGTTTCATACATGGCTGAGGCTATATCTCTCGTTTTTTGGAACCCGGCTGATGGGACTATCGATGCCGGGAGTCCTTCCCCAGAGTCGCCCTTGCGGATCGAGAAGTTCTCTATACAGGTGGAGACGGCCTACGTCAGCCGTTACAAAGGCTTGCCGCCTCACGCCGCGTAAGCCCCAGATGATGGCCCGCCACCCCGCCAACCACGTTCAGGTCGCCTACGCGCCGGATCGAGAAACCGCCCGCCGCGCCCTCCATGCCAAGGCCGCCGCCATGCGCGAACTCGGCCTGGAAGTCTCGCTGTGCGGCGAGGTGTGATCGGTGATGGTCACACGGCCCCGCCTCTCTTTGAGTGGCAGGGCCGCTGTTGCTCCGTGTTCCGTGATTTCTGCGTCTATGATCCGCCGAAATGCAGGACCACGTCGCCGTGGGAGTTGTCCAAGGCCCATCTGTCGGGGTGGCCGCTGTTGAGCGGGCGGAGCGTGTAGGTCGTCGCGGGTTTCCAGACGATCTTTTTCTCCTCGTCCGGCGCGACGCGCAGGCCGAAGCCCCGGAACGCCCCGCTCCCGCCGCCGGTGTCCACGGCGGTGTACCCGTTCAGGGAGGCACGGATGCTGGGGCGACCCGGCGCGACCAGCAGGAAGTCGTGTCCGGCGCGGGCGGCGAACGCCTGCAACTGCCGGGCGCGACGGACGGGTTCGCGGACGGCGATGGCGAACGTGACGCCGCTGTGACCCAGTCCTGCGGACACGTCGGCGGGCATCAGCGACGACCCGCGCGGGTGCATGGCGATGATGGTCAGCACGCGCGGGACCGCTCCTGCAGAAGGGGGCGCCGAAGAGGCCGCCGTGGGCGCCGGGGCGGGTGCGCCGACGACCAGCGTTCTGTCGCCCCGTCCGTCGTCCTCGGTCACACGGGCGTCGGCGGGCGGCGTCAGGTCGAACACGCCGGCGGGGGCGGGCGTGTCGTACTGGAAGCCGCCGGCGTCCACGACGATGCGCTCCGCCGGGAGGCTGAACGCGGCCTTGCCGTCGCCGGAAGCGATGCGGCCCGGCCCGTAGGCGATGTCCGAGCGGTGGCGGAGGACGCGCAGCGTGTGCGGGTCGGCCCAGAACGTTTCGTCGCCATCGACCGTCCGCTGCACCGGCTCCCCGGCGCGCGCCGGCTCGTGGACGTGCTGTCGGAAGACCAGGGCGGGCCGGCCCAGGAGCGTCGTCCGCTCGGCCTGCCAGGGGCCGCCCGGCGCGGGGCCGGCGGTCAGGCCGTCGATCGTACCCTGGACGCGGCGCTGGATGTCTTCGGCGGGGTGCAGGTAGTACACGCCGTCGTGGACGTGGAAGTTCACCTGTCCGTGCGCGTCCGACAGGGTGTGGGTCGGTCCGGCGTACTCGCCGCCCTCGCTCTGTGGGACTGTGCTGGCACCGTCCTGTTCGGCGACGGCGGCGCGGTCGCGGCGGACCCAGAACTGCTGCGTGTTCCGCAGGGTCCCGCGCCCGCCTAGGTCGTACCGGGTCTGTGTCTGC
>CAXUCQ010000350.1:0-3765 GCA_964249295.1 uncultured Armatimonadales bacterium
GTACAACGTCGGGCAGGCCGTGGCGGCGGGCAGCAAAGGCATCGCGCCCAGTATTACCGTGTTGATCGCGCTGCTGGTGTGTCTGATCCCCACGACGATCGGCGGCCTGCTCTCGGCCATCGGCATCGCGGGCATGGACCGCGTCATGCAGTACAACGTGCTCGCCATGAGCGGCAAGGCCGTGGAGGCGGCGGGCGACGTGGACGTGCTGCTGCTGGACAAGACGGGGACCATCACACTGGGCAACCGCCAGGCCGCCGAGTTCCTCCCGCTGCCGGGTGTGGACGTGCAGGAACTGGCCGACGCGGCCCAGCTTTCCTCGCTGGCCGATGAGACGCCCGAAGGCCGCTCCATCGTCGTGCTGGCCAAAGAGAAATACGGGCTGCGCGGGCGAGAACTGTCCGAGAAGGACGCCGAGTTCATCCCGTTCACCGCGCAGACGCGCATGTCGGGCCTGAACATGAACGGGACGCGGGTCCGCAAAGGCGCCGTCCAGGCCGTCGCGGACTACGTCAAGGCGAGCGGCACCCCCGTCCCGGCGGCCTTGCAGGAGATCGCCGACGGCATCTCCAAGCAGGGCGGCACGCCGCTGGCCGTCGTGCTCAACGACAGGCCGCTGGGGATCATCTACCTGAAAGACATCGTCAAGGGCGGGATGCGCGAGCGCTTCGATCACCTGCGCGCGATGGGCATCAAGACGGTCATGATCACGGGCGACAACCCGCTGACCGCCGCCGCCATCGCCCAGGAGGCGGGCGTGGACGACTTTCTGGCACAGGCCAAGCCCGAAGACAAGATGGACCTGATCAAGAAGGAGCAGGCCGAAGGCCGTCTGGTCGCCATGACCGGCGACGGCACCAACGACGCGCCCGCGCTGGCCCAGGCCGACGTCGGCGTGGCGATGAACTCGGGGACGCAGGCCGCCAAAGAGGCGGGCAACATGGTCGACCTGGACTCCAACCCGACCAAGCTGATCGAGGTCGTCGAGATCGGCAAGCAACTGCTGATGACCCGCGGCGCGCTGACGACATTCTCGATCGCTAACGACGTGGCGAAGTATTTCGCCATCATCCCGGCCATGTTCTCGACGCTGTACGTGCTGTCCGGGCAGCCGCACGGCCCGCTGTGGGCCTTGAACATCATGAAGCTGCACTCGCCCTACTCGGCGGTGCTGGCGGCGGTGATCTTCAACGCTCTCATCATCATCGCGCTGATCCCCGTCGCGCTGCGGGGCGTCCCGTACCGCCCGATGGGGGCCGCACAGGTGCTGCGCCGCAACCTGGCCGTCTGGGGCCTGGGCGGCATCCTGCTGCCGTTCCCGTTCATCTGGCTGCTGGACCAGATTCTGGTCGCGCTGCACTGCGCGCCGGCGCATTAGGAACGTCCCTCACCCGGCCCGGCAAGCCGGGCCACCCTCTCCCGCAAGCGGGCGAGGATTGAAGAGAAGAAGCCCTCTCCGGCTCCCCCTCGCCCGCTTGCGGGAGAGGGGGCTGGGGGGTGAGGGCGTTCTACCTCTTCTTCAAGGAAACAGCATCATGGCAAAACAACTGCTCATTTCGATACGCATCACCATCGTCCTGCTGCTGATCGTCAGCGGCGTGTACCCGCTGGTCGTCTGGGGGCTTTCCCAGGTCGCTTTCAAGCACCAGGCCGACGGCAGCCTCGTTTCCGACGCGGGCGGCAAGGTCGTCGGGTCGGCGCTGATCGCGCAGGGCTTTTCCAAGCCCGAATACTTCCACCCGCGCCCCTCTGCTGCGGGGAGTGGGTATGACCCGACGGCGAGTTCGGGGACTAATCTCGGGCCGACGAGCGACAAGCTCATCAACGGCGTCCACAAGCCCGACATCGCCAAGGGCAAGCCGGACCCGTCCGACTTCGACGGCGTTAAAGACCTCGCGGCGGCGTACCGCACGGAGAACAGCCTGCCCTCTGGGACGCCCGTCCCCGTGGACGCCGTGACCCGCTCGGCGTCCGGCCTGGACCCGCACATCAGCCCGGCGAACGCCGACATCCAGGCCGCCCGCGTCGCCAAGGCGCGCGGCATCTCTGAGGGGGTCGTGAAGGGGCTGATCGCGCGGAACACGCAGGGGCGCTCGCTGGGCTTCCTGGGCGAGCCGGGCGTCAACGTCCTGATGCTGAACCTGGCGCTGGACAAGACCGCCCCTGTCCAAGCCGCACCCGCGAAGAAGTAGGGAGATCGAGCGTGATGCCCAGGGCTGAACCCCTGGGCTGAGGAAAGCATACCGCCCGCCTTCGCGGGCGCAGGAAAGAGCAAGCGGGACTGTTCTTCGCCTTCACGGGCGGGCAGTCTTCACCCCGTAGCCAGGACTCGAGTCCTGGGAAGACTGACGCCCAAATCCCATCAAGAAGCTGCCGCCCCGATGCTTGAGGCCGTGGGGCGGCCCGGCGGATGAACACTGCTGTTCATCGAGGCTCGGAACACCAGGCGACCACGTTCTGATGGTTCCGCGCCGTGCGAGGGAACCACCCAATGAGCCTGCCTGCGCTCTTCCAAGACGCCGTTTTTCTGTTGATCGTCCTGCTCCTCGTCAAGCCGTTCGGGGTCTTCATGGCCCGAGTCTTCGAGGGCGGCAAGACGTTCCTGGACCCGGCCCTGCGCCCCATTGAGCGGCTTGTGTATCGCCTGAGCGGGATCGACCCCGCGCAGGAGATGGACTGGAAGCAGTACGCGCTGTCGCTGCTCTGGTTCACCCTCGCCGGGACGCTGCTGCTGTACGCCATCCTGCGCCTGCAGCCCTTCCTCCCCTGGTTCCACAAGGCCGACATCTCGACGCCGATGACGCCGGACCTGGCGATGAACACGGCGCTCAGCTTCACGACCACGACCACCTGGCAGGCGTATGGCGGCGAGTCGACGATGTCGTACTTCACCCAGATCGTCGGGCTGGCCGGGCAGAACTTCCTGGCCGGCGCGGCGGGCCTGGCGGTCGGCATCGCGTTCATCCGGGGGCTGGCGAGCTTCCGGCAGCCGCGGCTGGGCTGCTTCTGGGTGGACGTGACCCGCGCGACCCTGTGGGTGCTGCTGCCGCTCTCGGTCGTCGGGAGTCTGGTCCTGGTCTGGCAGGGGGTGCCGATGAACTTCGCGCCCTACACCCACGTCACGACGCTGGAAGGCGCCCCGCAGATTATCGCGCAGGGACCCGTCGCCGCGCTGGAGTGGATCAAAAACCTGGGGACCAACGGCGGCGGATTTTTCAACGTCAACGGGGCGCACCCGTTCGAGAACCCGACGCCGCTGACGAACTTCCTGGAGTTGCTGGCGATCGTGGTCCTGCCCGCCGCCCTGACCCACACCTTCGGCGGGCTGGTCGGACGGCCCCGGCAGGGCTGGGTGCTGTTCTGGGTGATGGCGTTTCTTTTTGTCGTCGGCCTGGCCGCCTGCGGACACTATGAACAGGCGGGCAACCCTCTGATGGCCTCGGCGGGGCTGATGCCGGGCGGCGGCAACATGGAGGGTAAGGAGACGCGGTTCGGCATCGGCAGTTCGGTCCTGACGGCGGTCGTCACGTCCAACGGCGCGACCGGCTCGACCAACTCCATGCACGACTCGTACACGCCGCTGGGCGGACTGGTGCCGCTGGTCAACATGCTGCTCGGGGAGATGATCTTCGGCGGCCTGGGGACGGGGCTGTACAGCATCATCCTGGTCGCCCTGATCGGGCTGTTCATCGCCGGTCTGATGGTCGGGCGGACGCCGGAGTATCTGGGCAAGCAGCTCGGTCCGCCGGAACTCAAGCTGATCAT
>CAXUCQ010000351.1:0-3748 GCA_964249295.1 uncultured Armatimonadales bacterium
GTACTGAAGCTCCTTGGCCGCCTGGCGGATCGCGAACGATTCCTCGGCGTCGACCACGGCGGCGTTCTTCTCCTCGCGCCGCTGGGTGATCCGGACCAGCAGCGCCACCAGCAGGCCCATTGTGTCTACCATCAGCGCCAGGTCGTTCAGATTGCCGTCCTGGAACGGCCTGTGGACGACCCACCAGGCGTACCCCGCTGCGAGCACGCCGAGGAACGGCACGCTGGCAAGCACGTCCACGACGCGCGCGCAGACCCGGTCGAAAACCGTCCGCCGCTCCCCCCTCAGAGTGTTGATGTCGAACACCGTCAGGTGGCGCAGCTTGTCCCCCGACGTGCGCAGGCGCCGCGCCATGCCGCCGAGCAGGGCGTCGGTCAGGGCCGGGCAGAGCGCCAGCACGGCGGGCAGGTGTTCGCGGTCGATGCGCAGCAGAGTCGTGGGGCCGACGGCCTTGGCGCTGGCGGCCCGCGTTTCGCCGTTGAACAGGGCGACTTCGCCGAACACGGCGCCGACGTCGATCACCTCCAGGGCGATCTCCTGGCCCGCGTTGTTGTGTGTGAACACCTCCACCCGGCCTTCGTTCACCAGGAAAAGCGCGTCGCCGGGGTCGCCGTAGACGAAGATGATCTGCTCCGGCGCGTAGTGGTGTACGCCGCAGAGCGGTTCCAGTTCCCTGCGTCGCTCCGGGGCGATCGAGGCGAAATAGGGGACGGCGGAGAGTGCGTCATGTTGCGTGGTTCGCATCATCGTCTTTGTGTGTCCCTGGGCTTGGCCTGGCCGATGCCTCCGTGCCGGAAGGCAAATGTACCCTATCGGCGAGGGTTCCTGCAAGCCTCCGCGATGGGTAAGTCTCCCCGGCGCGGCGCGTTCCAGATGAGGGAACAGCAAAGAAATGGCCTGAGACGGAACAGGATCCCTGTGGCGGTGTGTCCCGGCACAAGCGACACATGTCTCGCAAGCCATTCTCCAGGATTAAGAGACCCGCATACGCTGGCTAAGCCGCTCTGGGGTTGGCAAAGACCGGCTCGCCCTGCTATACTGTCTTTGCTGTGCTGACGCTTAGAAAGGACCACGCCGTGACTGCCGTTCGGATACGCCCCGATGATGCCCCCACCGATGCGCGCCGCTTCCGCGCCGTGGCCGGTCCCCGCCATGCTGTCGGTCGCACGATGGGCGAGGCGCTCGACGCGCTCACCACCGATTGGCCGGACGGGGACGCGCCGCCCGCCGCCGTGTTCATCCAGCGCTTCGCGCCGGACGCCTTCTTTTCTGCCGCGCAACACGGTCGCCTGCAAGACCTGCTCGCCCGCCGCGAGGCCTTGGGTTCCGATGAACAGCGGGAGCTTGAAGGCCTGATCGACGCCGAACTCGATGCCACCGTCGCCCGCACCGAGGCCCTGGTACGTGCCGCGACGCCATGAACCCGCTTTACGCGCCCGTCGCTGCCCGCGCCGAACACCGTTGCGAGTATTGCCGCGCCCCGGAAGAAGTATTCAATTTCCCTCTCGAAGTTGAACACGTCACCCCACAGGCGAGTGGCGGTACGGATGACCACGCCAATCTGGCGCTCGCCTGTCGTGCCTGCAACCTTTTCAAGTTCAAGTTCAAGTCCGATGCCGGGACGGGTCGCGACGATGTGACGCGAGTACAGGTGGCACTCTTCCACCCACGTAATGACGTTTGGACGCAGCACTTCCGGTACGACGCTGAAACCGCGCACATCGTCGGCCTATCCGCGATGGGCCGTGCAACAGTCATGCGCCTGCAGATGAACCGCCCCCACCAGGCCGCCGCCCGCCGCCGCTGGGCGCAACTCGGCCTTTTCCCCTGACGCCGGAGATGTATGAAACTGACCTTCCTCGGGACCAGCGCCGGGACGCCCACCCGGACGCGCAACATGAGCAGCGTCGCCCTCCAGTGGGTGCAGCACGGGGCGCTGTGGCTCTTTGACTGCGGCGAAGGGACGCAGCACCAGATCCTGCGCGCGCCCGGCGTCCGCGTCAGCCAGTTGGAACACCTGTGGGTGACGCACCTGCACGGCGACCACGTCTTCGGCCTGCCGGGGCTGCTCGCCAGCCGCTCGCTCGTGAAAGGCGCCGACACGCCCGTCACTCTGCACGGCCCGGTCGGCCTGGAAGAATACCTGCGCTGCGCGCTGGGCATCACCCACACGGGCGTCCGCTACCCGTGGCGCGTCGAGATGGTCGCCGAAGGGCCGATCTTCGCGGACGACAAAGGCGAGGTGACGTGCCGGCGCCTGGTCCACGGCGTCACCTCCTACGGCTACGCCGTCCAGGAACACCCCCGGCCCGGCGAGTTCGACGCCGCGCGGGCGCGGGCGCTCGGCATCCCCTTCGGGCCGCTCTACGGACGCCTCAAGAACGGCGAAACGGTCACGCTGCCGGACGGGCGCTCGTTCGACGGCGCGACGCTGGTCGGCCCGCCGCGTCCGGGGCGCAAGGTCGTCGTGTGCGGCGACACGGGCGCGACGCCCGCCGTCGCCGAACTCGCCCAGGGCGCCGATGTGCTCGTCCATGAAGCCACGTTCCTCCGAGAAGACGCCGACCGCGCGGCCCAAGTCGGTCACTCGACCGCCGCCGGGGCTGCGACGGCGGCGCGCGAAGCCGGCGTCAGGACTCTGATTCTGACCCACTTCAGCCCGCGCTACGAGTCCGACCGGGACAGCCGTCTGCCGGCGCTGCTCGCCGAGGCACAGGCCATCTTCCCGAACACGCTGCTCGCCGCCGACTTCTGGGCCTACGACGTCCCGCCCCGTTCCCAGGACTGAAGTCCTGGGCTGCCGGGGAGAAGACTGCCCGCCTGCGCGGGCGCAGAAGAAACAACGCTTCTTTACTTCGCCCTTACCCTCGGGCAATCCGCTCTTCGTCAGCCCAGGATTTCAATCCTGGGCCACCTTGACGCGGCCCGTCCCACTCGGCTATCATAGGCTGTGAGCAGCAAACACATCATGCCGGCCAACCAAGGTCCCGCCAACTACGACCCCGCCCAGTTCGAGCGGCCCTCCGTCACCGTCGATGTCGTTCTTTTCACCCTGCGTGAGCGCCGCCTGCAGACTCTGCTTATCCAGCGCGGCGAACAGCCCTTCGCCGGCTCCTGGGCCTTGCCCGGCGGCTTCGTCCGGCCCGACGAGACGCTGGACGAGGCCGCCCGCCGCGAACTCGCCGAAGAGACCGGCGTCACGGAAGCCGTCCTGACCCAGCTCCGCGCCTTCAGCGATCCGAGCCGCGACCCGCGCACGCGCGTCATCACCGTTGCCTACACCGCGCTGATCTCCAGCGACCGGCTGACCCTGCGGGCCGACACCGACGCCGCCGATGCGCGCTGGTTCGCGTTGGATCGTTTGCCGAAGCCCCTCGCCTTCGACCACGAAGCCATCCTTGGTTGCGCCCTGTCCGCCCTCCGTGACCGTCTCGAAACCAGCCGCACCGTCGCCCAGGGGCTTCTGCCCATCCGGTTCACCCTTTCGCAGCTCCAAGAGGTCTATGAAACCCTTCTCGGCGCCCCGCTCGACAAGCGCAACTTCCGCAAATGGGTACTGACGACGTGTCTCGTCACCCCGACCGATGAAGAGGTCCGTGGCCCCCACCGCCCCGCCCTCCTGTACGAGTTTGCCGCCGCGTCGGACCAGAATGACCGCCCCGCGTCCTCCTTGCGCGGCCTGCGGGCGTAGTGCGGCCCTCACCCGGCTCGCCGAGGCCTAAGAGGCCCTCACCCGGCTCGCCGAGGC
>CAXUCQ010000352.1:0-3746 GCA_964249295.1 uncultured Armatimonadales bacterium
GCTTGGTCAGGTTGGGGAACAGGCGGAACAGGATGACCTGGATGCTGGCGGCGATGGGGACGCTGAACAGCATGCCCCAGATGCCGAACATCTCGCCGCCCAGCACGAGCGCGAACAGGGCCATGACCGGGTGCAGGCCGACGCCGCCGCCGACGACGCGGGGCGTGACGACGTTGTCGAAGATCTGGTTCAGGGCCAGGGTCGCCAGCACCGCGCCGCCGCCGAACGACAGGCCGCTGTGGTGGGGCGACGAGCCTGCCGCGAACGCCACGAGGAACGTGACCAGGGCCGTCGAGGTCGAGCCGACATAGGGGACGGCGTAGAGGACGCCCGCCGCCACGCCGACGATCAGGGCGTAGCGCGCGAGAGGGTGGTGGACGATGGACAGGCCGTACAGCAGCATCACCGTCGCCGCCCCGTACAGGGCGCAGACGATCAGCAGGCCGCGCAGGTAGTCGGAAAAGACGCCGCCCACGTCGCGGCCCATCTTGTCCATCAGGTCGCGCCATGTCGCGGGGGCGAGGAAGAACAAGCGCGCCCGCAGCCGGTCCAGGTCCACGAGCAGGAAGAACGTGATGATCAGCGCCAGCACCATCTGGATCAGCAGCGTCACGGAGCCGATCAGGTACCCGGCGACTTTGCCGGTCGAGGACTGGAGCAGGCCCGCCGCGCGCTGGGAGATCTGGGCGCTCAGCGCGTTGAGGTTCTTGGGCAGCGGCACCGGCCCGATCTTGCCATGGTGGGTCTCCAGAAAGTGACCGATGTAGGCCTGGATGCCGCTGATATAGGTCGCGCCGTTGGTCGCCAGGTCTGAGGCCTGGTTGATGAGCGCGGGGACGATCAGAAAGCCGGCCCCGACGATGAGGACAAGCAGGCCGACGAAGACCATCCCTGCCGCCGCCGTCCGGCCCATCCCGCGCCGCTCCAGGTGATCGGCGAGCGGGTCGAGCAGCAGCGCCAGCACGATCCCGACCACGAACGGCAGCGAGATCGTCAGGACCGCGCCCAGCAGGCGCCAGCCGACCAGGGCCAGCAGCGCCATCAGGCCCGCGCCCAGGGTGGCGAAGAAGCCGGCCCGCAGCCAGTCGCGGCGGGCCGCGCGGCGGGGCCGCAGGAACGTCTGCGTCTCCGGGGCGTGGGTGTGCGTGGGGTCGGCGGCGCCCGCAGGCGTGTCCGTCTTCGGGTCGGGCGGCTGGGCGATGGGCATGATAGCCGCAGTTTACCCGGCGGCGGGGCGCGGGAAACGGCGTCCCTCTACCACTTCTTGTACGGCAGGAACTTGCCGTTCAGGGTGATGACGACGCGGTCGCCTTTGGGGTCTTCCTGTTTGTCGATCGACATCGTGAAGTCGATGGCGCTCATGATGCCGTCGCCGAACTGTTCCTGGATGACGGCCTTCATCGGCAGGCCGTACACCTGGATCATCTCGTGGAAGCGGTACAGCAGGGGGTCGACCGGCACGGCCTCTTCGACCGAGCCTTTGAGCGGGAAGTCGGTCAGGATCTCGGCCAGGCCGGCATCCAGGCCTAAGACCGACAGGAGGCGTTCGGCCTCGTCCTGGGAGGCCCGCGCCTGGCCGTACAGCAGGGCGGCGACCCAGACCTTGTCGTGGCCGACGGCCTCGCCGAGCTGCGCGAACGTCAGGCCCTTCTGCCGCTTGGCCTTGAGCATCTGGTCGGTGATCGGGAACGTGGACATGGTTTCTCCTGGTGTTGATAGTCAAGGCCCGCGCCGCCGCTGACGGAGAAGCCCCTGACGGAGAAGCCCCTGACAGCCGCTCTGCGGCTCAGGCCGTGCCGGACATAGTCTGCACGATCAGGACCGGCGGGACGATGTATTCCGAGTCGGCGAAGCCCGCCGCTTCCCAAGCTTGCGCCGGATTCGTGACGACGTGCAGTTCAATCAGGGCGGTTGCGAGGCGCTGCAGGTGATCGACATCCAGAGGGAACGCCGGCTGCCCGTCCAGGAGCCGCGCCATGTCCGCCGGGGCAACGCCGCTCAGGGCGGCGAGGCGGTCCGGCGGCACGGAGGCCGCGCCCAGTCTGTCCCGGAGCCAGGCGGCGAACGTGGCCGGATCGCCCTGTTGACGAGCGGTGCTGGAAGCGACCTCTGCCGCCAGCCCCGACGGCAGCACCAGCTTGTCGTGTACTCCCTCGGCGACGTTCTGTTCTTCCTCTGCCATCGTTGTTTCCTCCTGAGATCGTGCTAGAACAGGCCCCAGCGCCTTTTGCGCGGGGCCGGGTCCTCGCCGCCCGCATCGGGCGACGGCGCGGGGCCGAGTTTCTCCAGTTCCTGCCGGGCGTATCGGCCGGGGTCGCCGTCGGGGTCCAACTCGGCGGCGCGGGCGAACTCGCGGCGGGCGTCGCCGGGTCGTCCCGCCGCCAGAAAGCAGCCGCCCAGGACGCTGTGGCGCAGGGCGTCGTCGGGCTGGAGCTGCAGGGCGCGCTCGTAGAGCGGGATGGCGCGGTCGATCTGGCCGCGCATGGCGTACAGGCGGGCCAGGTTGACGACGGCCTTGTGGTAGTCGGGGAAGCGCTCGACGGCGGTCTCGTTCAATCGAACGGCTTCGGCCAGGTCTTCTTCCTGTTCGTAGGTGCCGGCCATGTTGACGTAAAGCGTCGGGGTGTCCGCGCCGTACTCCAAAGCGCGTTCCCAGAAGTTGCGGGCCGTTTTGGGGTCGCCGAGGTAGATCGAGGTCAGGCCCAGTTCGAAGTAGAGTTCGCCGAGAAGCTGCGGGTCGTCGGTGAGTGAGATCGCTTGGGACAAGCGGCGGCGCGCGCCGTGATAATCCGTCTGCGTCTTGAGCAGGACGCCGCTGTTGAGGGCGGCGAGGAAGAACGCGGGGTCGTGCTGCAGGGCCTGCTCGTAGTAGCCCAGCTTGGTTTCGGGCGTCCTGGCGACGCGCTTGCCTTTCAGAAATGCGACGTAGGCGGGCCAGGACGGGGTGATCTGGAGCCGGTCCGTCGTCCAGCCGCGCGGCGGGTCCACGCCCAAAACTTCGAACAGCGCCTCGCAGAGTCGGTATTGCAGGGCGATGTACAGGTCATAATCGAGCGACAGGCGCTCCGGCGTGCCGTCGGGGGCGAACGCGCGGAACGTCAGCGCGTCCGGGGCGGCGAACTCGCCGGCCTGGGGGAAGAAGACGCGCAGCGAGACGGCGATCTGCGTCAGCGCGCCGGTCTGGGTGTTGCGGACCGCCGCGAGCGCGCCGTCGATGAGGGCGTCGCACCCGGCCCGCGCGGCCAGCGCTCGGACCTCGGGGTCCGTCAGCGGCGGGGTCGGGTGTTCGCGCTTGTCCGGGCCGCCGAGCGGGGCGTGGACGTCGGCGTAGGAGAAGCCGCCGACGGCCTCGGTCGCCGTCTGCAGCGCGAACAGCAGGCCGTGCTCGAAGAGCAGGATGTCCTCGCCGTAGTCGTCGGCCCCGAGCGGCGCAAAGACCAGTTTGCGTTCCGCCTCCGGTTTCCCCTGCGTCTGTGGCATACTGGTATTGTACCCGGAACGCGGCGGCGGGGGAGAGTCCCTCCCCCGGCTCGCTAGACGCTCGCCTTCCCCTCCCCTGAAGGGGAGGGTGCCTGTGTCAAGAGGTGAACGAGTTGTACAAAGGCTTTCGTCTGCCGGGCGTGGGGCGGAACAGGGCGGCTGTGAGCCTCGTACACCTCTTGACACAGGCACACCTCCCCTTCAGGGGAGGGCAAGGCGAGCGTGTAGCGCGCCGGGGGAGGGACGCCTACAACGCCATGCCAAAA
>CAXUCQ010000353.1:0-3718 GCA_964249295.1 uncultured Armatimonadales bacterium
CTCCAGGGGCGCCGCCGTGATCGCGTTGGGACTGGCGGGGGGGGCCGGCAGCGTGACGCTGCTCAGCGGGACCACGCCCGTGCTGCGCATGTAGTGCGTGAGGTCGGGACCCAGATTCAGAGCCAGCTCATTGGTCAACTGTTTCCAGGCGGTGTAGCGCTGGCTGACGTCGTAGCGCGGCATCAGCGTGTTTTCGATCACGGCCCATTGCGCCTTGGTGTTGGCGACGTTGACCCCGGCCTGGACCAGCTGCTTCTGGGCCGTGGCCTGCGCCAGCGGCGTGGAGTCGGGGTACGCCGCCGTGTAGCGCTGATGGGCGGCTTCCGACTCCTGCTGCGTGGGCAGCAGGAGGAAGTACGTGATGGCACCCGCCGCGAGCAGGCACAGGACGATGCCGATGGCGGCCACGATGGCCGGATTCAGTCGTGTTGCTCTCATAAACTTCTCTGCGGACGATCTCCGCGCGTCGGCCCCGGCCGTTCACGACGGCCGGGCCGTCCATCCGGCGGCCTAGCCTCCGGGGCCACGGCCAGGTCCAGCGAAACTGCCGGGGAAGCCGCCCGCACCGGCGGCAGGAGCGGACCCCGGCAGCGGCGGAACGGTCAGGGGCTGCTTCAGCGTCGCGGTGACGGTGACGGGGAAGCCCTGCGGCTCCAGCCGCACTTTGATCTTGTTCCGCAGACTGGCGCCGATGTTGGCGACGGCCTGCGCCTGTGTCTGTGGCCGTGCGAACGGATTCAGGACGACGTTCCTGACGGCCCGATCACCCAGAATGACCTGTGAGATCTGCTGCGGGTCGAACTGAGTCTTCCCGGTCCCGGTGCCGCCGCTGATGGTGGGAATCTGGTTGCCGTTCGCCGTCGGCCCGAGTTCGACCGCACTGCCGTAGGCGGGGGTCTGTGCGTCCCCGGCCCCGCCGCCCGTTCTGCCCTGGCCGGAGCCGCCTCTGCCGAAGCCGCCCGGCCCCTGCTGGCCGCCGAAGCCGCCCTGGCCGCCGCCGAAGCCGCCCTGGCCGCCTGGAGTCGACTGACTGCCGTAGGTCTCGTAGGCGATCAACTGGTTGCCCAGGTAGACCTTGGCCACGACCGCTTCCGGGTAGCCGGGGAGCTTGTCGATGGCGACCGACTGGAAGTCGGGTTCCTGGTACATCGCCTGCAGGTAGCGCCCGATCTCGGCGAGGCTCGGCGAGTAGGCCTTGATGGTCAGCGCGTTGCCGCTCACGACGGCGTCGGAGTAGATGACCTTCGGATCGGAATAGGCCGCGACCGTGGCCCAGAAATTTCCGATGTCGGTGTTGTGCTGATGGACGGCCTTGACGAAATCGACCTTGGCCTGGATCGGGGCGATCTGCGCCGTCGTGGCCTGGGTCTGCTGGCGCAGGGCGTCCGTCTTGGCCTTGCCGGCCTCGGCCGCCGTGGCCTGGCTTAGCCAGGAAGCCTTCTGTTGAGAGGCCTGCAGGTACAGGAACAGCGGGACGAGGACGCACAGCGCGAGCAGGGCGCTGAAGCCGAAGATCAACTTCCGGGTCAGGCGCCGCTGCGGGACGTAACTCGGCAGCAGATTGATGCGTAGCATAAACTCCTCAGATCCGGCTCAGGGGCCGGGGCGGCCTTGTGGGCGGCGTCAGGACGAAGGCGGGATCGTGGCCCCTGCCCCGGCGGTCTTGCCTTTGGACACGCGCGGCGCGCGGACGGGGCGCGGGGCCGGGTTGGCGTCGAAGACGGCGTTGCGCGCCGCCAGCCCCACGGCGACGGTGAACATCGGCGCGATGGTCGTCAGGTACGACGGGTCGTAGTGCTTGGAGGCGACGCTCAGGCCGTGCAGCGGGTCCGCCACCGCGACCGGCACTTGAAGCTCGGACTGGAGGAACGGCGCGAAGTTGGTCAGGCTCGCGCTGCCGCCGGTGAGGATCCGGCGGTCCACGCTGCGGCCCTGCGCGCGGCGGCGGTAGTAGTCCAGTGAGCGACGCAGCTCGGTCGCCAGTTCGCCGAGGACGGGGGCGATGGCCTCGAAGACCTGGTCGCGCAGGGCGCTCTCGTTGACGCCGCCCATCCCGCCGGGCATCCCCAGACCGACGTCCGCGCCGGTCGGCGGCAGGAACGGCGGGGCGCCGGCGTTCTCGATGGGGCGGGCCAGGTTGAGCGTGCGCCGGGGCAAGGGCTGGGTCCGCTCGGCGTCGTCGAACTGCGGGCCTTCCGGCGTGGTCAGGAACGGGTTGGAGCCGAAGTTCGGGTCGAAGTCGTTGGGGGTGTCGAACGGGCTGCGCGGCGGCGCGTCGTCGGTCTCGATGAACGAGGGGGCGTCCTCCTGGAACTGCGGCGTCTCGAAACCGTCCCCGTAGGCCGTGCCTGTGTAGATGCCGATCTTGTCGAGCTGCACCTCGCCGTAGTCACGCTTGATGCGTTCGGCCTGATCGAGCGGGTGGCCGAGGATCTCGGAGATGGCGCGGGTCAGGCTGTCGCCCGCGAGCGGCAGCGAGCGGGGGAACACGAGCTGCCCGTCCTGGAAGATGGCGATGTCGGTGTTGGACGCGCCGACGTTGACGACGGCCACGGTCTCCTGCTCGTCGGCTCCGGGCAGGTCGCCGGTGAACTCGCCCGTGGACGTTCTGGGCGCGGTCGCGCGGACGACGGGCCGGCCGGCGTCGATCTCGAGCAGGGCGCGTGCGCAGGCCAGCGGCTCGATGTCGATGGCGACCGGGTCCAGCCCGGCGCCGATGAGGGTGTCGATGAAGTTGGCGACGATGTCCTGCTGGGCGACGGCCAGCAGGACCTCCATGTTCGGGTTGCTGTCGCCTTGGGGGCCGGCGGGCAGGGGCTGGTAGTCCATGATGGTCTCGCTGGGCGCGAACGGGACGTGCCGCTCGACCTCCCACTTCATGGTCTCTTTCAGCTCGGCGTCGGTCATGCGCGGCACCTCGATGATGCGGATGACGACGCTGCTCTGCCCGGCGACGGAGCCGACGACCCGCCTGGACGTGATGCCGCTTTCGCGGAACAACTGCCTCAGCGTCTGGGCCATCAGTTTGGGGTCGGTGACGACGTTGTTCTGCATCACGCCGAACGGCGTGGGGGTGATGCCGAGGGCGGAGATGGACAGCCCGTTCTTGCCGGAGCGCATCTCGACGGCCTTGATCTGCTGCGTGCCGATGTCGATCCCGACGATTGGTCCAGAAGCCATGTTGGTGTTACATCCTTGCCCGCGCGTCAGGGACGGCGTGGGCGTCGTTCACAGGTCACCGGAAGAGAGCGTGCCGCGAAGGTGTTCCTCAAGAGCGGGGGAGGGGGAGGCGGCACGCCACACTCCGGCAGACGTGTTTCTCCCCGTGTGTCTGATTTTATCACTTTCTCTGTGTTATGTCAAGCGGCTTTTTGACGGGCCGCTTTGGGGGGCAGCCGGAGGCCATGAATAGGCAGCGGGAGGCGGCGCGTCAGCGGAAAGCGGCGTCAGTACGAGTTTACGTCGGCGGGGCCGTACTTGCCAAGCACCGTTTCCGCCGTCGCCTGATCGACATTCCCGGAGGGGAGGCTGACGTTGAGGACCGCGCCGCCGTTCTCGACCGCGCCCTGGTAGCGCTGGGCGGCTTCGCCCGGAACGCCCTGCTCTTTGAGGTAGCCGGTGACGCCGCCGGCGATGGCGCCGGCGCCGGCCGTCCGGGCGGCGCCGCCGATGGCCGCGGCGCGCGCGCCGCCGCCGGTCCCCCGGCCGCCGCCGGGGG
>CAXUCQ010000354.1:0-3709 GCA_964249295.1 uncultured Armatimonadales bacterium
TGGGCCGTGTCGGGCTTCATCTGGGACTGGCCGGGCATCAGGCGGCCTCCACGTAGAGCAGCGGCTGGCCCTGTTTGACCAGCTTGCCGTTCTCGACGACGACCTCGACGATGCGGCCCGAGATCTCCGAGGGCAGTTCGCTGTAGACCTTCATGGCCTCGATCAACCCGACCGTCTGGCCGACGTGGATCGTGTCCCCGACGTTGACGAAGGGCGGGTCGTCGGGCGACGGGGAGCGGTAGAAGACGCCGACCATCGGCGATTCGAGCGCGACCCGGCCTGCGGGCCGGGCCGGGGCGGCAGCGGGCGTCGGCGCAAGAACGGCAGTCTGGGAATACGCCGGGGCCTGGGCGGGCGGCAACCCTTGCGGGTGCATCTGCACCGGGACCGCGGCGGTCGGGGCGGCGTCGGCGAGACCTTTGACGCTGACGCGCAGGCCGTCCTCTTCGACGGTCAGTTCGGCCAGGCCGTGTTCGGCCACGAGGCCGACGAGGCGGCTCAGGATTTCGGTCAGCGGGGTTTCGGTCATGGCGTGTCCCCATTGTAGCACGGAAGCGCGGGGAGAAGTCAAGGGCGACGAGGAACGAGCGAACAAAGGAGGTGGGTTCTTGGGACGGGCAGGAATCGGCGTCGGCGGCGGCGAAAAGAGCGGCATTATGAGTTTAGAGGATTTGCGGGTTCAGATCGACGCCATCGACGCGGAACTGGTGGCGCTGCTGAACAAACGGGCCGAGGTGTCTCTGGAAGTGGGGCGGCGCAAGGCGGCGACGCCCGAAGCGCGCTACTTCGCGCCGGAGCGCGAGCGGGACATGATGGCGCGCATCCTGGAGATGCAGCCGGGCGGGGCCTTGCCCAAGGCGGCGCTGGAGGCCATCTACCGAGAGATCATCAGCGCGAGCATCGCGCTGCAGCAGCCGATCACCGTCGCGTACTGGGGGCCGCGCGGGACGTTCACGGAGATGGCCGCCGTGTCGCGCTTCGGGTCCTCGGCCCGCTACAACGACTCGCGGACGATCCCCGACGTGTTCGGCGAGGTGGAGCGGGGGCGGGCGGACTACGGCGTGGTCCCCGTCGAGAACTCGACGGAAGGGGTCGTCAATTACACGCTGGACATGTTCCACGAGACGTCGCTGAAGGTCTGCGCCGAAATCTACGTCACCATCGTGCAGAACCTGCTGACGCGGGCAAAATCCTTGGGCGAGATCCGGCGATTGTACACGGGGCCGCAGCCGCTGGCGCAGTGCCGCCGCTGGCTGGACACGCACCTGCCCAACGTCGAGATCACCGAGGTCATGCCGACGACCAAGGCGACGGAGCGGGCCGCCGCCGATCCAGAGGGGGCGGCGCTGGCGCCCAAACGGGCGTCGGAGGTGTACGGCGTCCCCATCCTGTTCGAGGGCATCGAGGACAGCCCGCACAACCGGACTCGGTTCCTGGTGATCGGGCGCAACGAGCCGCCGCCGACGGGGCGCGACAAGACCAGCCTGCTGTTCGCGGTCAAGAACGAGCCTGGGTCGCTGGGCCGGGCGCTGCGGGCGTTCGAGGCGCACGGCGTCAACCTGAGCATGATCGCGAGTCGCCCGGCTAAGAACGCCGCGTGGGAGTACGTGCAGTTTGTGGACGTACAGGGCCACGAGAAGCAGGAGCCGCTCCGCCAGGCGCTGGACGCGCTGGGGACGCACACGATCTACGTCAACGTCCTGGGGTCCTACCCAGAGGCGTGACGGACCGCCGTTGGGAACGACGCTCTGGAAATCAGAAGGAGGATGACGATGCTGCTCCGCACTCTCTTCGCGATCTTGACGCTCGCCCTTGGCCCCGGCGCATTCGCCCAGGGGACGCCGCAGGTGGACGCTGGGCCGGCCGCCGTGACTCACTACAACGCCGGCGTGGCTTCCTATCAGATGGGACGCTACAACGACGCCGCCGACCAGTTCCGGGCGGCCATTCATCTCGACCCGGAGTTCGCAGAGGCTCACGCCAACCTCGGCCTGGTGCTGGAAGGCTCGGACCGTGACGCGGCGATCCGGCAGCTCCGCGCGGCGACGGCGCTGAAGCCCGACATGGCCGAAGCGCACAACACGCTGGGCGCTCTGCTCTACCGCCAGGGGCAGTTCGCCGCCGCCGCCGCCGAGTATCGCACCGTCCTGCGGCTGCACCCCGACTCGGTCGCGGGGCATTACAACCTGGGTCTGGCCTTGTCGAAGATGGGGCATCCGCAGGCCGCCATCGCCGAGTGGGAGCAGACCGTGCGGCTGAAGCCGGACTTCACCGACGCGCGCCTCGATCTCGGCCAGGCGCTTTATCTGGCGGGGCGGCACGACGACGCGCGCGCCCAGTGGCGTGTCGTCGCCGGGTCGGGTCACGCCGCCGACGCCCGCTCCGCGCGCCGCCTGCTCACGCTCTACCCGTGACGCGGGAACCGCGCCCGCGCGGCTTTTGTTCGCCCTGTATGCACTTCTGGAAAATGCAGGGCGTCGGCAACGACTTCGTGCTGCTGGACGCGGCGACGCTGCCGCCGGATGCGGACCTGCCGAGTTTGTCGATTGCACTCTGCGCGCGCCGCGTCGGCATCGGCGCGGACGGCCTGCTGGTCGTGTCTCGGGGGCCGGGCCTTGCGATGCGGATGTTCAACCCGGACGGGTCGGAGGATATGTGCGGGAACGGCCTGCGCTGTGTCGGCCTGTGGGCGCATCGGGCGGGCCGGCTCGGGGACGTGGCTGACTTCTCCGTGTCCACCAAGGAAGGGCCGCGCCGCTGCCGTCTGGTGTCGGTAGACGGTCAGGCAGGGATGCTGGCCGTGGGTATGGGGATGCCGCGCTTTTCGCCCCCTGAGATCCCTTTCTGCGCCGCGGGCCGTGAGCGCGTCATGGATCACCCGCTCTCCGTCGCGGAGCGGACGTTTCCGATCACGAGCGTCAACACGGGCAGCACGCACACGGTCATCTTCGGGGCCGCGCCCGATGAAGAGACGTTCGCGCGATTTTCGCCGTTGATCGAGACGCACCCGCTGTTCCCGGAGCGGACCAGCGTCCTTTGGGCGACCCCGGACGGGCCGGATCGGTTTCTGACCCGCATCTGGGAGCGGGGCGCAGGGGAAACGCTCGGCTGCGGCACGGGGGCCTGCGCGGTCGGCGTCGCCGCCCGCCTGCACGGCCTGGTCGCGGGGGATGCCCCGACCGAGGTCGTTTCTCGGGGCGGAGCGCTGCAGATCACCTGGCCGGGGGTGGGCGCGGAGATCGAGATGCTCGGCCCGGCCCAATTCGTTTTCGAGGGAATCGCTCTTGCCGCGTCCTGACACCGCCCCGAAGCCGCGCTCCAAGCCCGGCTTTGACAAACGCTTCGATATGCGCTCCTTTGGGGAACCCTTGAAGGCACTGCGCGCGGTCCCCATCCAAGACCACGGGGAACCGCTGGTCGATCTGCGTGAGTTCTGCCCGAACGTCATCTTGCAGCCGGGCTGCCTGCCGTTCCTGCGCGAAACCGTCGCCCGCATGGTCAACCGTGTGCAAGAGTCGCTGCCCGCCGGCCACACGCTCTCTGTCGGCACCTGCCTCCGCACCATGGAGATGCAGCGCGGCATCCGCGACAATTTTATCGGCGAGATGCGCGAGAAACACCCCGACTGGAGCAAGGCGACCCTGAACCGGATGCTGAACCGTATGGTCGCGCCGCCCGATGACCTGTCTCCGCCGCCGCACACCACGGG
>CAXUCQ010000355.1:0-3289 GCA_964249295.1 uncultured Armatimonadales bacterium
GGTCGCCGCTTGCTTGGCCGCGGCCTGGGCGTCCGTGCGCTGCGGCAGCGCGATGGCCACCACGGCGCCGATCGCCTCGGGAATCACGTCCGCCACGGTCACCTGCCCGGCGTAGACGGCGGCGGCCAGGCTCGCCGGGTGGGTCCGCAGGATCGCCAGGGCCTGCCGCACCGCCGCGAGGCCGGCGGTCGGCTCGAACCACTCCTCCGGCCCCAGGTCGATCTCGCGCAGGTCGTCGGCGTCCTCGGGGTCGTGCGGCGAGAGCATCCCCACGGCGGCGGCGATCTCCGCCGGGTCGGGGCCGTCGAAGTCCAGCAGCGGCGTCAGTGCCGGGTGGAGTTCGACGGCCCGCGCCAGCGCCGCGCCGGACACGGCCTCGAAGCCGGCGACCGGGCGCTCCAGCACGACCCCAAAGCGGCTCGCCATGTCAATGGCCCCCCGGCGGGCTGGACTGCGCGTTGGTGTAGGTCTGCGTCTGCTGCCCCTGCTGCGCGGCCCGCTGCCGGGCGGCCTGGAACTCCTGGGCCTCGTTCGGGTCGCTGATGACCCGCTCGCGCGGCGCCATCGCCTTGATCGCGCCCAGCACGACCAGGGCGAGCAGGACGGCCCCGATCAGGTACACGACGGGCGTGGGGATTTGCTTGTCCATCAGTGCGCTGTGTCTCCTTCTGAAACTGTATCCAACCCGAAACTCTCTGCAAACGGGCGGCCCCCCAGCCGCCGGCCCGTAGAAGGCGTGTGCCGCTTCAGGGGCAGGACGCGGATCGCTCCGGGTCCGCCGCCGACGGGTCCCAGAGGACGCGCGCCGCGTCGTAGTTCTGGCAGCGGCTGTCCCGCAGGAAGTCGACGTAGTCCGGGTCCGCGACCAGCGCGTGGGGCGCGCAGCGGCGCACGTGTCCGTCGAGGAAGGCGACGTTCGTCCCGCCGCCGTGCCGGTCCGAAAGGCCGCCGCTGGTGTCGGTGGGGATCAGGGCCGGGTCGACCAGGAAGCCGAGGTTGCCCAGGACCGGGTCCGTGTAGTTGCTCAGGTAGGGCGCGTCGGGGTGCGGGTCGCTCGGCACGCTGTCGGCGAAGGCGGCGGACTGGGCGGGGCGGGCGAAGGCCGCGTCCGAGAGCGGGCGCGTGCAGACCGCTCGGGTCCGGGCCGAGTCCGGGCCGTGCTCGGCCTGGGCCACGAAGCAGCCGTATTCGCCTGCGGGGTCCAGGCCCGCGTTCATGCCCAGGGACAACTGCGCGTCGTTGACCGGCGTGTCGCCCAGGGCGTCGAACGCCGCCCCGCCGGCTTCCGCGATCAGCGGGTGGGCCGAGGACGGGCAGAAGAAGACCCCGGTGCCGTCGAGGTAGGGGGCGAGCATCCCGCTCCAGATCAGGCTGTCCGGGCAATAGCGGAGCGTCGGCTGCCGCAGCGAGCAGAAGACGCCGTCGTCGTCATCGGCGTACTCCTGGAACGCCGTCCCGATCTGCCGCAGGTTGCTCGCGCACGCGGCCTGCCGCGCCTTCTCCGACGACGCCGCGAAGATGGGGAACAGCAATGCGGCGAGGATCGACAGGATGGCGAGGACGATCAGCAGCTCGGCCAGTGTGAAGCCGCTGCGGTGAAGGCCCGACGGGTGGCGGTTCCTGCGTTCCATGAAACACCCACGGCGGGACGCGGCGTCACGGCAGGGCGGCGGAGCAGGTCGGCGTGGTCTGCGGATCAGGCGCCTGCGGGTCCCAATAGACGTTCGCCTGGTTGTAGTTGATGCACTGGGCGTAGGCGCCGATGTTGTCCAGGTTTGTGGCGGTCGGACTGGGGACCAGATTCACGGTCCGATACCATTTGGCGTGGCCGTCCAGAAAGCCGACGTTCGAGCCGAGGCTGTGCCGGTCCGAAAGGCCGCCGGGGGTGTCGAGCGGGAAATCGCCCAGGACGACAAAGGACACGGACAGACCGCTCTCAAGCTGCCCGTTCGGCTCGGCGACCGAGTCGCCGAAAGCGACCGTCTGCGACGGGTACGGGAAGTAGGACTCCGTCACCGTCTGCCTGATGATGCTGTTGCAGACCTGCTGGTTGGAGCCTTCGGAGGCGTCGATGCACGGGTACTCGGCGGCCGCCGTCCAGCCGGCGTTCATGCCGATCGACAGTTGGCCCGTGTTGACCGGCTCGGCGGTGCGGCCCGTGAACGTCTCCAGCGTGCCGCTGGTGTCCGTATACGTCTGCTGGAGGTTATGGCTTGACGAGGGGCAGAACAGCACCTGGGGGCTGTTCACGTAGCCGGACATCTCGCCGTACCAGATCAGGAGCTGGTCCGAGGAGGGCGCGGTGCTGCCGCAGGAGCCGAAGAAGCACTGCTGCGCGCTCGGGTAGCCCTCGTAGTCCTGCACGTACATCTGCAGGGCCGTGTTCAACTGCTTCATGTTGCTGACGCAGGAGATCTGACGGGCCTTCTCGCGCGCGGTGGCGAAGACGGGGAAGAGAATGGCGGCGAGCACCGCGATGATGGCGATGACGACGAGAAGCTCGATCAGGGTGAAGCCGTTCGACTGCTTCCGGGTGTAGCTCATACGTAGGGTCATCCGACAAGTGACGTATCAGGAGGCGTTCGGCGTCGCTTCGGCAGAGACCGGCAGGGTCAGAAAGGCCCGCCGGTCTCCGCCCTTCGGCTTTTAGTCTTGAGACAAAGCCCGCTTCTTCATCAGCAGGCGGCCCGCGACGGCGGCGATCCCCAGGCCGAGCGTGGTCCACGCCGCCGGCTCCGGCGCCGGCGCGACGGCGGGGACGACCGAGTAGGAGAGATACTCCGGGATCGGGGCGCCGGTGGACGAGGACTGGTCAAGCCCGTCCACGGCATAGGCCGACAGCATCCCGGCCCCCGGACCCGTGTCGGTGGCGTTGTCCGAGTCGAACGTGAACGTCACATACACCGGCGTATTCGGCGCGGTCTTGTAGGCCGACTCCGCGGAGTTGATGAACGAGGTCAACGCGGCCCCGGCGGCAGCGCCGCCGGCGGAGGAACTCGTCGAGACGTAGCCCATGTACCCGTAGTGGTTGTTGCCGTTGCCGGTCGGCAGGAAGAAGTTGTGCTCGATCTGGGTGTAGGTCAGGTTGTTCTCGACGTTGTTCGTGTAGGTGTTGCTCGTCATGCTGGTGCCGATGTTGTAGGCCATGTTGTCGTCTGTTTCGCCCTGGTTGAGAGCCATCGGGCCTGCGGCGACCAGCAGGTTCGCGTTGAAATCGGGCTGCCGGAAGGAGAAGGGGCCGGTGCCGTTGTTCGAGTTGGTGCTGTTCGCGGTGACCAGGTTCTTGGCA
>CAXUCQ010000355.1:3299-3707 GCA_964249295.1 uncultured Armatimonadales bacterium
AGTCCGCGTTGGCGAAGGTGGCGCCGTTGAGGTTGGGCAGCAGGAACGTCGAGTACGTCTCGTCGTTGATGCTGGCGACGGCGACGCCGCCCTGGGTGTTGCCGGCGGGCGGCTCCACAAGGCCGCCGTAGCCCGCGTAGAAGTACGTGTCCACGTCCGCGTTGACTTTGAAAGAGTTGCCCCCGGTGCTCACCGGGCCGGGCGCCTGCGCGCCGGCGGACCCGGCCAGGCCGGCCACGAGGAGGCCGGCGGCGACACCCGCCTTCAGTCTGCCATGCCTGAGTCTGCCGTGAGTGAAAAAGGCCATCATGTTCTCCATTCCCGAAAACGATAACTCTGCTCGGATTGACGCCCGCCCCAACAGCCCGGACGCGGCGCACTCTCAGTTACCCGCCGCCCCCGCTGCGT
>CAXUCQ010000356.1:0-1636 GCA_964249295.1 uncultured Armatimonadales bacterium
GCCGAAGTCCGTGATGGTGCGGGCGGTGTTCTCGATGGCCGTGTAGAAGTAGTCCAGGCGGGCGAGGAACGCCTGGCGGCTGAACGACTGGCTGGTGAGCGCGTCGATGACCTTTTCGATCTCGGCGGCGATGACGTTGCGCTTGGAAAACTCCGGGTTGTCGAAGACGTTGCGGAACAGGCGCTCCGTGAGCAGGTGCTGGACCAGCATTTCCTCGATCTGGGCGCTGCCGATGCCGGGGTTGAGGGCGCTGCGGCACAGGTCGTGGAACGCGCGGAAGGCGGCGATGAACGTCGGGTTGTCCGCGCGGGCCTTCTCGATGACGGACACCAGCGCCCCCGCGAGAACCGGGATCTGCTCGCGGAACTCGGCTTCGGCGTGGTGGAATTCTTCGATTTCGGCGGGGGTGTGGGTGAAGTAGCGGGTCAGCAGATGCGCCAGCGCGTCCCGCTGGGACAGGTCCACGTCCAGCACGCGCTGCTTGTTCTGGTACAGGACGGCGCGGCGGGTGTCCTCGAAGATGGTGTTGCGCGTGTCGTAGCCGAGGCTGATCTTGCGGCGGATCTCGGCTTCCAGGTCGTCGCGGGTGTCTTTGGCCTCCCAGTAGCCGCGCGGGATCTGGAAGCCGTCCAGGAGGGTGCCGTCGGGGCGCTTGCGACTGCCGGGCAGGGTGTGTTCCTCGATCAGCGTCCAGCCGGCGGGCCGGGCGAACGACTCGAGGAGACCCCGGAAGGCGCTGCGGATGCCCTGCTCGTGCGTCACGCCCAAAGAAGCGTAGTTGGCGAGTGCGGCGTAGTAGGCGTCGAGGGTGGGGTTGGGCGTGGGGACGATCTGCATACCCGTATTGTACAGGAAAAGGGGCGACGGGGGCAAGAGGCGGAACCTCCGCCAACCGCTACGGCCACGCCTCGCCAGCGCCCAGCGCCACACGCCGGCACAGGTCGCCCGTCAGCCACTGGCCGGCCTCCCGCAGCCGGTGCAGAAGCGGCGCGATTTCCGCGACGTGTCCGCTTTCCTTGGCGCGGATGAGAATGCCAAGCGTCCCGACCGTCGGCACGCCGAGGGCTTTGGCGGCCCGCCGTGCCGGTCCGTCATCCAAGACCGCCTCCGTATCGAAGCCCGCCGTGATGCGTTCCAGCGCCGCCGCGGTCACCGCCGTCTCTCCCCGGCGGCAGGCGGCGACCTCGCCGGGAATGGTCGGGGAGTAGACCTTGGGGCCGCCGGTGCGGATCAGCCTCGTGACAAGGATGCGCCCGATGTCCCCCGCCGGCCCGGCGTCGATCTCCGCCCGGAACGCCTCCAGGATGACGAGGCGCGCGGCCATGCCGGAGGCCAGGGGCAGCAGGCCGATCTTGGCCAGGAGGATCAAGGGCGAGCTGTCCGCGACCCAAACGCCGACTGTCATTGTCACCGGCGTCGGGCGTCCGCCAAGGCTTCCTCGGCGTCGTACTGGAAGGGTGAGACGCCGGCGCGTCCCAGAGCGTCCAGGAACTCAGACCGGGACAGCCGGGCCATCTCGGCGGCCTGGCTCTGGGTCAGCGCCTGCGCGTCGTACAGGGCGACGGCGATCCGCTCCAGTTTCTCCCGCTCGGTGCCGGGCGGGATGTCGAGTGTCAGTGTCATTCCGTTCCTCAGT
>CAXUCQ010000356.1:1736-3435 GCA_964249295.1 uncultured Armatimonadales bacterium
CACGCGCGGCGCGGAAGTCGTGGAAGCGGTGGAAGGTCAGGTAGTTGGCGTTGTGGAAGGTGTCGCCGTCCCAGGAGGTGCGGGACACGGCGACGAGGTCGGGGCCGTCGAACTGCCAGTCCACGTACTGGAAGGCGTGCTTGGCCCGGTCCGGGTGCTGGAGCAGCGTCGCTTCGACGGTCCAGTGGCGCAGGTCGGGCGACGAGACCAGGGCGAGGACGTTCCTCAAGGCGTCCGGGTTTCGCTGCTTGTTCACCAGCGACCAGTAGCGGCGCGAGACGGGGTCGAAGCGGATCGTGAACTTGACGCCGCCGCCGGGGAAGTCGATGCGGTCCTGCTGGGGGTCCCAGGCGAGGCGGCGATTGTCCGGCGAGACGCGCAGCAGGGCGGCCTTTTCCAGACCGTTTTTGCTGATGCGCAGGATGTCCACGAGGGAGCCGTCGGGGGCGAGGACCGCGTTGCCTTCCAGCCAGTTGCCGCCGGTCTCGGCGATGTCGTAGGGGAGCGGGTCCGTGGCCGTCCAACTGTCGGCGCGGAGCAGGTCGGCGTCGGCGGGCGCGGACAGGACGAACGCCTGGAACTGACGCCCGCGCGCGCCGGGCGGGTTGATCTCGAACGCCTTCCACAGTCGGCCGCGGGCCTCGATGACGGGGGTCGGCGCAGCGCTGATGCCCCGCGCGGTCGTGAGCAGGCCGCTTTGGCCGTCGGCAGGGGTCGTCCAGGTCCGCCCGCCGTCGAGCGAGCGGCGCAGGACGACGTGGCCGAAGCCGCCGCTGGTCCCCAGGAGGTAGAGCGCGCCCCGGTGGACGAACAGGTCCGACCAATACTGCCCGTCCAGCTCCGCCGCGGGCTGCCATGTCGCGCCCCGGTCGATGGAGCGGAAGACGCGGGTGTGGTCGCCGTCGCGCGCGCCGAAAAAGATGTCATGGGTGACGACGTAGCTCCCGTCGGGCAGGATGGCGATCGACGGCGACCCGATGAACCGGTGCGACGCCGGGGGCAGAAAGTCGATGACGCCGCCGGGCGGCGGGGAGTCGGGCGGCGGGACAGCGACGAGGACTGGGGCCAGGAGGATGCCGCCGCTCCAGCCGATCTGCGGGATGGGGAGCGTGGCTCCGGCCCGGTAGGCCGCGCGGAAGACCGCGTAGACGGTGCGTTTCCGGTCCGAAAGCGTCAGCGAAAGGCCGGGCAGCCGCTCCCAGCCGGGAATGCCTTCGGCCAGCCGGGGCGTGGTGCCGTCGGTCGCCAGATAAACGAAGCCGTCCGGCCCGCTCTGAACGGCGATCTGCGCCGCCCCGCCGCCGCTCGTCTGGGTGAACTGCCAGCCGTCGAACTGCGCGGGGACGTTCTGCCAGACGTAGGCGCGGTTCGCAAAGGCCGTCGCCCCGTTCTTAAGCGTTTGGACGGTGAAGCCGTCCCCGGTCACCGTCCAGATTGCTGCGGGGCGGTCGGCGGCCTGGGCATCGGCGACGGAGCCGCCGGCGATGGCCGCGCAGGCGAGCAGCAGACACAGCGTTGTGTGCAGGCCGTGGCTGCGTTGCGAGAAAAGGCCGTGGCTGCGTCGCGGGAACACGTCGCGGCGCGAGACATCGGCATCAGCGCCGGTCGATGCGCGAGCGACAGGGCCGGGTCTGGGGACGATCTGCATACCCGTATTGTACTGCAAACCGGCGGCGGGGGCAAGGGGGCCGGTCGGCCG
>CAXUCQ010000356.1:3445-3705 GCA_964249295.1 uncultured Armatimonadales bacterium
CAAGAGGGGCCGACTTCTTCGATCGCGCCGCAGAAGTGGGTAAGATCAAGAAAAGATCGGGCGGGCGTTTCAGTCGCCGTGCCTTGACGATCCGGTATTTTCTTCAGCCCCGCAGGGGTTTGTAAACTCAACCGCCTGGTCCTTCAAGACCAGGCAACGGACGGAGAGAGAAATGATGAAGAATGTGAGCGCCTAGCTGCGCGGCGCGGCGGTATTCGGCGTGTTTGCGGTCGCGCACGCGGGCTGGGCGCAGGCCGGGG
>CAXUCQ010000357.1:0-3693 GCA_964249295.1 uncultured Armatimonadales bacterium
AGCGTTGGGAAGCAGGCACTGAGGCATGGCATTGGACAGCGCGCCCTTGGGGGCTGTCGCGGACGAGGACGTCGCGGAACAGCGCATCACGGGGACCGGGGAGTACGCGGAGGAGACCAACCGGGGGCTGCATCGGGCGGTCTGGATGCTGGCGTGGCCGTCCGTCCTGACGATGCTGCTGCAGACGGCGAACTCGTTCACGGATCGGTTTTTCGTCGGGCGCTTGGGGCCGGACGCGCTGGCGGCGGCGGGGGTCGGCGGGCAGTTGATGTTCCTGCTGTTCTCGGTCGGCATGTCCATCTCCATCGGCACGACGGCCCTGGTGGCCCGGTTCGCCGGGTCCCGCGACCACGACGGCGCGACCGTCGCGGCGAACCAGAGCGTCTGGATCGGCGGCATCGCCGCGGTTCTCTGCATGGCGGTCGCGCTGCCGCTGCGGCACACACTGGTCACACTGCTGGGCGTGGACGCGCACGCGGGCGATCTGACGGTGCGCTACCTGACCGTGACCATTCTGGGCGTCCCGGCTCTGTTCCTGATGCTAATCCTGAGCAACGTCTACCGGGGGTTGGGCGACACGGTCACGCCGCTGCTGGTGATGATCGGGGTCAACGTCATCCACCTGGGCGGCGACTGGCTGCTGATCTTCGGCCACGCCGGGTTCCCCCGGCTGGGCCTGACGGGGGGCGCGACGGCCCTGGTCGCGTCCCAGGTCATCGGCGCGATCCTGTACCTGCTGTTTCTGCGGCGCTCGCCCGTCGCGGGCCTGCTGACGCGCAAAAGAACGCTGGAGCGTGAGTGGGCGCGGCGCATCCTGAACATCGGCGTCCCCGCCGCGCTGCAGAACCTGTCGCGCGTGCTGTCCATGCTGGCGTTCACGGGCGTGTTGGCGCGGACAGGGGAGGCGACGGCGGCGGTGGCGGCCCTGACCATCGGCCTGACCTCGGAGAGCATCGCGTTCATGCCCGGCTTCGCGTTCGCCACGGCGGCGGGGACGCTGACGGGCCAGAACCTGGGCGCGCGCAACCCGCGCCGGGCCGAGCGCGCCGCCTGGGCCGCGCTGCAGCAGGGCCTGGCCGTGATGATCGTCATGGGCGGCGTCTTCTACGTCTTCGCCACGCCGTTCGCGCACATCTTCACCCACGACGCCCGCGTCGTCCCGCTGGCCGTCTCTTATCTGAGAATCTCCGCCTTCAGCGAGCCGTTTCTGGCGTTCGGGATGATCCTGGTCGGGGCGCTGAACGGTGCGGGAGATACCAAAGCGCCCGCCCTGGTCAGCGTCGTGACCATGTGGGGCGTGCGCCTGCCGTTCGCGTACCTGCTGGCGCAGTCCTGGCACTATGGGACGGTCGGGGCGTGGTGGGCGATGGCCGCCTCCACCATGCTCGGCGGCGTCGCCGCCTTGTGGCTGTTCAAGCGCGGCGAGTGGAAGCGGACGGTCATTTGACCACGGGGTAGAGAGGGTGAGGGCCGGCCTTTCACTGCGGCGGCAGCCCGGCCAGCGCGCGGATGCGGGCCTGGGTCTGTTCGACGTTCTCCCAGCCGCCGATGGTCACTTCCCGCTGTTCGAGCACCTGATAGATCTCGAAGAAGTGCTGGATCTCCAGCAGGGTGTGCTGGGACAGGTCTTCCAGGGAGCGCACGTCCTCGAAGCGCGGGTCCGCGACGGCCACCGACAGGACCTTGTGGTCCTCGCCCCGGTGGTCGTGCATCAGCAGCGCCCCGATGGGACGGGCGACGACCAGGCAGCCGACGAACGTCGGGTTGGACGACATCACCAGCACGTTGAGCGGCTTGCGCTCCCCCTGCCCCTTGGTGCCGCAGATCCAGCCGTAGTCGCACGGGTAGAACAGCGGCGAGAACAGCGTGTGGTCGTAGCGGAACACGTCGCTCTCGGGCCGGTATTTGTACTTGTTGGACGACCCCTTCGGCACCTCGATGATGGCGTTCACCGCGAACGGCGCCCCGCCCCCGATGGGAATCTCTTCAGGCAGCATGATCGGACCTCGCCCCCCAATACGACGCGCCGCGCCCGGACTCCTGCCACAGCGATTGCTCGCAGAATCGGGTACAATAATGTGCTGATTTTTGGAGGCCGCATGAACGACACACCCGATGCTGTGAACTCCCTCGTCCTCAAAAACACTCGCAAGACGATTCTCATACCGACGACGCCCCCGAGGGGGCGCCGAGTCCGCTCGCGCCGACGCTGGCCCACATCGAGAACGCGCCGACGCTGGCCGCGAAGTCCGACGTCCTGCTGGCGCTACCCGCCGAGGCGCGGCACCAGGCCCTGAACGCTCTGCCCGCGCCCCTCGTGGCCGCCCTGATCGAAGGCGACCCCGAGCGCAACACGGCCCTGATCGCCAACCTGCCCGCCGCCAAGTTCGGCCAGATCGTCAACCTCGGCACGTTCGAGCAGGGCCGCCGCTGGCTGGAGCGCGCCGTCGCTTCCGGCTCGCTCGCCGGGGCCATCCTGCCGTCGCTGCTCAACGCCAACGAGCTGTCCAACATGCTGCTGACCGACGCCGACGTCCGTCGCGCACTGCCGAAGCTGCTCAACTACGAGCGCGCCGAGCGCTGGCGGCAGCTCCTGACGACCAGCGAGTGGCACCAGAACATCGACGAGCTGCTGATGTCGGACACGACCGAGCTGCTCGCCAAGGCCCCGTTCAAGAACAAGGCCATCCGCGCCGTGCTCAACTCGCTGCTGGACTTCGTGCCGGAGCTGTACCTCGAGACGATCAACCTCGCGATGGAGCGCGCCAAGTACGCCGAGGACCGCCCGGACGAGTTCGAGGACCTGACCCTGGCCCCGTTCGGCCTGCCCGAGATGGGCGGCGTCCACACGGCCGCCACGCCCGCCGAGGCTGCAGCCGCCGCCGCCGAGCCGACCTCGCCCCTGGCCGACCTGATGCCCGAGGGCGGCGACCCCGTCTTCGCGCTCGCCACGCTGGGGCTGACGCAGGCGCGGCGTGCGCTGCTGGAGGACCAGCTTAAAAACCTGCTGCGCCAGGAGATCGTCGCCACGGCCTCGTTCGCCGAGGCCGACATGCAGCGCGCGGCGGGCCGCGTCCTGTTCTACCTGCGCGTGGGATTGGAGTCGTTCGGGCCGAGCGTGGGGGACGCCACGCGGGCCTTGGAGACCCGTCCCCTCAACGACATCAGCGCCATCGGCGCCCGGACGGCGGAGGGCTTCCGTCAGAAGTCGCTGGGGCTGGCCGGGCTGCGCGACTATCTGGACAACCGCCAGAAGCAGTTCCTGGACGCCGTGCGGCAGCCCGAGGCGGGTGTGGACCCCGAAACGCGCGAGCCGGTCCTGTGGCTGGCGACCAAGCCCAAGCAGGAACGGGCCGAGTGGCACCCGACCCCGCTGCCCGAGATCAGCGCCCGGTTGTCGGACATCGGCGCTTGGGGCGCGCTCGCCCGCGCCGCGTTCGGCACGGGCGAGCGGGTCCACGCCATCTTCGGCACCGCCAAGACGCGCACGGCGGACGAGGCCTTGCGCCGCACGGTGGTCGCCCTCGCCCTGTACCGCCGCTGGGAGCCCGAACTGGTGCGCCCCGTCGAGGACTACGCCGCCTTCCGGCGCCAGTACGGTCAGGGCCGGCGCAACGGCATCGACGAGGCCCGCCAGACGGTCCTGGAGGCGCTCGACGCCACGCCCGACGCCGCCTGGAAGCCGTCCGACGC
>CAXUCQ010000358.1:0-2987 GCA_964249295.1 uncultured Armatimonadales bacterium
GTAGCCTGTCAGCGTCCCTTCCAGCGGGACAACTTTGCGGATGTGACAGCACAAGTCGGGTTGAGAGCCGTAGAGCGGCCCGCCGTGGGACGCCTCCATCTCATCGACCGTCTGCGACGCCCGGACCAGATGGATAGGGATGCCGTATCTGTCCATCAGCCGCTGCCTCGTTTCCAGCGTTTCGGGGAACTGATAACCTGTGTCGAGGTTGAACAGATGAACGTCCTGGGTGATCTCAGCGAGCATGGCGATGATGGCACAGCCTTCGGCCCCGAAAGCCGTCGCCATCGTCAGCGACTCGCCGTAAGTGTCCCAGGCCCACCGGAGGATCCCCTGCGGCGTCCTGGCCTCCATCGCCTGCGACAGTGCGGGCAATTGTTCTAGCGCCGGTATCATAATACTATCAATGATGGCACATCCGATAAAGTTCCAAACGCATTATTGGGCTGGATGTGTGACCGGAAGGCTGAGCGGATGAAAACGGGCGACAGGCGGCGTCCGCCATGCCGAAGATAGGAGAAGGGCGGGGGACGACCCATGTCGGCTATCAGACGGGGACTTCCTGCCGGAAAAAGTCACGGACCGTTTCCAGCCGCGCCGCTTCTTCCTGACAAACGGAGCGGACGGTGTCATGCTGACGGGTGGCGCTTTGCTGCATCTGCTTGATCTGCTCCACCCGTGCGAGCAGAGCCGTGATTTGGTCCTCGGCCTTGCTGCCGAAGGCGGCCAGTTCGTCGTCACGCGCGCCCAGAAAGGCCCGGATGGCGTCCTGCTTGTCCACGGCGTCCACGATGATCTCGTCGGGCGTCGCGCCGACGCTCTTGCCGAATGTCGAGATCACTTTGATGGTCTGCTTGCGGGCGGCCTCCGTCGGCTCGCAGTCTTTGATGATGTCCAGCGCCTGCTCCGCCGTGAACTTCGCCGGGGCGACACCCGCCTGCGCGTAGAGTGCCGTGAAATCGACGTTGCCGCTGCCGTCAACCGGGCCGGTGTTGCTCACCTCCGGCCCGATATCGCCGAGTGGGGTGTCGGTCGGCGGCACGCGCTTCTGGGGAACGATCTTGCCTCGGAGCGTCGCCTGCAACTCGATCTCGGCCTGCCGACGCTGTTCCGGGGTCAGGCTGTCGCCGACGCCTTGATTCTGTTCGCCCTCATCGACCTGCACCCCGAACTGTGCGGCCAGCCCCTTCAGAAACTTGTTGCCTGCCAATGCCTTGCCTTCCTGGAACGAGGGGCCGTCCTACCTCAGTAGAGATCGGTACTGCGAAGCCGCCTCGTTGAGCGCGTCGTAGGGGGGCAGCTCCACCGAAGTGTAGGACGCCTGGAAGTTCCCACGCTGCGCGTCGGACAGTTCGCCGCTCAAAGTCTGCGCGCCGTTGATCGCCGGGCGGAAGTTGTACCGGACGCCGTCCTGCTGGGCCTGTGCCGTGCCGATGAACTGCAGGAACTTCTGCGCCGTTTGTTTCTGCGCGGGCGTCACCCACGCGGCGTTGAGGACCGCCGCCCCCTGGTCGGCGTTCGCCGTCGGGTTCGGGTAAAGGATCGCCAGGCTGGGATTCTGCGCGACCGCCGTCAGCGCCGCGTTCTCGTAGGCCGTGATGAAGTCACGGCTGCCAGGGGCCGCTTCGTAGGCCGCTTCCAGCTTGCTGGAGCCTTCGTTGTCGGATTTGACCAGGCCCTGGTTGAGCCGCCGCAGGAACAAAACAAAGCCGCTGCTGCCGGCCGCTGTGGTGGGGTCCAAGCCGCCATGCGTTCGCGCATACTCGCTGATGATCAGAGCCATGGTCAGCATCCCGCTGGAAGCGTTCAGCGGGTCCGCGTAGCCGAACCTATACCTGTGGCCTGCGGCGAGTGTGGTGAACGGCGTCGTCCCAGTGAGGATGGGCCGGAGCGCCGCGGCTTTGGCCTTGGTCGTCAGGAAGACGAGCGGGCTTTTGAAGATCACCCGGTAGTTCTGCGGGTCGCTCTCATCAATCATGCCGGACTTGAGCTGGGCCAGCCGCTCGGTCCAGACGGGGCTGGAAGGACTCCAGACGGTCGGCTGCAGCTTGCCGTTCAAGAGGCTCTGCATCGCGTCACGGGACTCGACGGGCTTCAGGAGTACGACATGGCCGCCGCCCTGGCTGTTGAACTTCTGGGCTTCGTCAGACAGCCAGGCTTGTTTGGTGCCGGAGGTGGACACCAGCACATCACCGCTCGCCACCTGTTGCGGGTCAAGGTTGCCCGTCACGGCGGCCACGCCCGCTGGGGGCGGGGCGCCGGCGGTCAGGCTGCCGCCCGGCTTGAAATGCTTCAGCGCGAAGTAGCCGATGACGCCCAGGACCAAAAGAATGATGATCCAGCCGCCCGGCTTGATGCTGGAGGGTTTCCACCCCCCGTTGCTGTTGACCATTGCTGACGACCTTTCTGGTCAAGGGTTGTGGCGGCAGTGCGCCGGCAAGGAGCTTGTTCGCCAGGCGCGGTGATATTCCTCCTTCGCCCCGCTGCGCTGTGGGCCGGTCAATCCTGATGCCAGCACTCGGGCGAGGCGAGCAGCTCCAGCGTCCCCGCCTGAACGTCCGGCGTCTGCGCCGTGGTCGTGTAGAACATGGCCTCGCGCATCAGGCGCTGGGGGGGCTGGGTCAGCAGGTGGGCGCTGCCGCCGGTGGCGGCGACGGCGGCGTGGCCCGCGCGCATGGCGAGCACGATGGCCGTGGCGCGGGCGCGCAGGGCGCGTTCCTTGTAGCCGGGCAGGTCGGCGCAGGCGCCGGTCCAGGTCAGCGCCTCATGGCGGCAGGCGTCGATCTCGCGCGTCAGCTCCTCGGCGGCGGCGCGGACAGGCTCGTGGTCGCGCTTGTCGGCCAGCGCCCGGAGGTAGTGGGCGCTGCCGCGCGCGCAGCCGAGCGGCAGGAAGACGTGGCCGGAGATGCCGCAGAAGTCCGCGCGTCGCAGCGACTCGGCGGGACGTTCGGAAAGGGCCAGATCGTCGGGCAGGAACAGGTCGCGGA
>CAXUCQ010000358.1:3004-3692 GCA_964249295.1 uncultured Armatimonadales bacterium
CACTTCGACGGTGTCGCCGGCGTTCATCACGGCGAGCGGGATGCGCGGGCCGGGTTCCAGCGCGGCCTCGTTGCCCGCCTTGGGGACGTAGGCGAAAAGGTGGCCGCCGTCGGGCAGCGTCGCGCCGAGGATGAACGAGTCGAGCAGTCCCCAGCCCGTCACCCAGGGCGCGACCCCGTTGACGCGATGGCCGCCCGGCGCGGGCGTGGCCGTCACCATCGGCGGGCCGGGCCGGCGCAGGTGGGAAAAGGCGACGCCGCACAGGACCTCGCCCGACGCGAACCGGGGCAGCATCTCGGCCTTGAGCGCGTCGCTGCGCCCGCCGCCGACGAAGCCGCCGCCCGCGTGGAGCTGCTGCTGGACGAAGGCCGTGACGCCGCACGCGGACGCGATGAGTTCCGTGTACTCGCGCCGCGTCGGCTCGTCCGCGCCCATGCCGCCGTGAGACTCGGGGATGCCCAGCCCGAAGTAGCCCGCGCCCGCGAGCAGGCGCACGTTTTCCCCGACCTGTCCGTCGATGCCGCCCTGGTCGGCGTCCTCGGCGCGCGGGCGGAAGATCTCGTCGGCCAGGCGCTGCGCTTCTTGCAAGAGGGTCTCGTTCATGGCAGGGCCATTATACCCAATGCGGCCTGGGTCTGTGGAAGAACCCACCCCCGCCGTTCACCCCGCTCCGCTTCGAGGGGCAAGC
>CAXUCQ010000359.1:0-3675 GCA_964249295.1 uncultured Armatimonadales bacterium
GTCGTCGCCGACGCGATCGGCTACGACGAGCGCCTGGCCGACCCGCTGATCGAGGCCGCGCAGGAGCCGCTCGGCCCCGCCGAGTGGCGCGACGACCTGAGCGCCGCCGCCAGGGGCTGCCGCGCCCGCCCCGACTGTCCCCTGTACGGCACGCCGAACTGCCCGCGCGTCCCTGCGCCGGACACCCCGGTACGCCCCTCTACCGAGTAGATTGTGGAAAGAAATTGAAAACCGCCCTGCTGGTCATGGTCCATGGGTCGCCGCGCCCCGTCGCCAACGAAGAGATGTTTCGCGTCGTGGAGGTCGTCAAGGCGCGCGGCGCGTTCGACCACGTCCAGGTCGGCTTCATGGAGTGCAACGAGCCGACCATCCCCGACGCCATCGACGCCTGCGTGGCACACGGCGACGACCTGCCGACGCTGCTCGAAGAGGCCCAAGAGCGCCACCCACACGTCGCGTTTTCGCTGGGCCGCTACATCGGCACGTCGCCCCGGCTGACCGACGTGCTGGCCGACCGCGCGGCGGCAGCGGTCGCCTAGCGTTCCCCGCCGGGGTATACTGCCCCTGTGCATGACAGCCTGCTGCGATACGCCCTGACCGCGTTCGTAACTCTGCTGGTGGTGGTCGATCCGTTCGGGATCGTGCCGCTGTTCGCGGCGCTGACCGTGCAGATGTCCGCGCGGGAGCGCCGCGCGACGCTGCGTCGGGCCGTCCTCGTCGCGTTCGGCGTGTCCGTGTTCTTCCTGCTAGCCGGGCGCGCGGCCCTGCGCTACCTGGGCGTGACCGTCAATGCGTTCGCCATCAGCGGCGGCATCCTGCTGTTCGCCACGGCGCTGCCGATGCTGTTCGGCCACCGCGCGGGCCTGCAAGGGCCGGAGCCGGACGAGCAGAGCGCGGCGGAGGCGGACGTGTCCGTGTTCCCGCTCGCCATCCCCTTGCTGTCCGGCCCGGCCACGCTGACCACGATCCTGCTGCTGACGGCGCAGGCGCACGGGGACTGGGGGCGCGTCCTGATCCTGGGCGGCGCGACGGCCGTGGTCTTCGGCGTCTCCTGGCTCGTGCTCTGGCTGGGGGATTACCTGCTCGCACATTTGGGGCAGAGCGGGTCTCGGGTCGCGACGCGCGTGCTGGGGCTGGTCCTCGCCGCCCTCGCCGTGCAGTTCGTGCTGAACGGCATCACCGGCTACTACCACTCCCTCGTGAGGTGACTCCTTGGAACACGATGACACCCCCCTGCTCAACATCGTCGGCGACAAGGTCGCCCTCGGCCCGCTCCGCCGCGACCTGCTGCCGCTGTACGCGCGGTGGATGAACGACTTCGAGGTGACGCGCACCTTGGGCGTCCGCTCGCGCCCGTTGACGACGGAAGCGGAGGAAGAGTGGTACGAGGCCGCCAGCGTCGGCGTCATGCAGACCCCCTTCACCGTCTACGAGCGCCGTCCGGCGCTGCGGCCCATCGGCACCACGAGTCTGATGGACATCGACCACGCCGCGCGCACGGCCTCGTTCGGCCTGCTGATCGGGGAAAAAGAAACGTGGGGACAGGGCTACGGCACGGAAGCGACACGGCTGGTGCTGCGCTACGGCTTCCACGACTTGGGACTGCACAACATCCTGCTGACGGTCTTCAGCCCCAACGAGCGCGGCCTGCGGGCCTACGCCCGCGCCGGCTTCCGCGAGATCGGGCGGCGGCGCGAGTCGTGCCGCATCGGCGGCCAATTCTGCGACGAGGTCTACATGGACTGCCTGGCGACAGAGTTCGGTGAGTGACCACCTTCGAGGCCCCCTATCCGCCTTCGGCACCTTTTCCCCCGAAGCCGGGAGAAAGGCTGGTGGCATCAGGCCCTGCGGCTTCGCGCCTCGTCAAGAGGTAGGGCGCCGTAGTTACTGGCCTTTCTCCCATTCGGATGGGGGACCCTCCGGGACGCCAGTGCTTAGGTGCCGAAGGCGGAGAGGGGGTTCTAGCGCGACACGACCTGGTCGATGATGCCGTAGGCGACGCCTTCTTCCGACGTCATCCAGTAGTCGCGGTCGATGTCCTGGGTGACCTGCTCCAGCGTCCGCCCGCAGTTCTCCGCCAGCAGCTCGATCTGTTTCTTCTTCATCGACATCACGAGTTCGGCCTGGATGAGAATGTCCGAGGGCGTCCCCCGGAACCCGGCGCTGCCCTGGTGGATCATGATGCGGGCGTTGGGCAGGGCCGAGCGCTTCCCCTTGGTGCCGCCCGAGAGCAGGTCCGCGCCCATGCTCGCCGCCATGCCGACACAGGTCGTGGCGACGTCGCACTTGACGTGGCGCATGGTGTCGTAGATCGCCATGCCGGCCATGACGTCGCCGCCCGGACAGTTGATGTAGACCTCGATGTCTTTGTCGGGGTCTTCTTTTTCCAGGAACAGAAACTGCGCGACGGTCACGTTCGCCATGGTCGGCTCGATCTCGGAGCCGATGAAGACGATCCGGTCCTTCATCAGCCGCGACCACAGGTCATAGGAGCGCTCGCCGCGCGGGCTTTGTTCGACGACGGTGGGGATGAATGTCATGGGTGTATTGTACTTGGATGTCGGGGGGATGTCAATGCGTCCAGAACCCGCCTCCTCGCTTCGTTCCTCTCTTCGCAGGGGTCCTCCCGGAGCGGGAGGACGGGCGGCGCTCGGGCGGGAGGCGCACCCGTTCTTCCACGGTCTGCCGCCGGCATGGCCTGTCGGACGTCAGGTGCGGACTGCCCACCACAGCCCTGTCCTCCCGCTCCGGGAGGACCCCTGCGAAGAGAGGAACGAACGAAGCAAGGAGGTGGGTCCTTCGGCCCTGCGAAGAGAGGAACGAACGAAGCGAGGAGGCGGGTCAACGGCCCTCGCCCGGCATCCGCCAGCGGTCGTGCAGCCAGAGCCACTGGTCGGGGTACCGGCGCACCACGCTCTCGATGGCGGACGTGATGTCGGCCATGATGCGGCGCGTGTCGGCCTCGGCGTCGCCCGTGGGGCGCGTGTCGATCTCGGGCAGGAAAACGGCCCCGAACTTGCCGTCGGGCAGGCGCGGATAGAATAGGGGCAGGATGGCGCAGCCGGTCTTGAGCGCGAGCACGGCGGGGCCGGAGACCGTCCCCGCCGCCCGCCCGAAGAACGGCACGAAAACGTGGTCCGATTTCTGGTCACATAAGATCGCCACGATGCCGTTGGCCCGCAGGTGCTTCAGCAGGCCGCGCGGGGACGAGCCGCGCGGGTGGACGGAGTAGCCGGCGCCTTCGCGCAGACGGTCCGTGATGGCGTTGAACGCCGGGTCCTCGCTCTGCCGCGTCACGACCGTCACCGGGTAGCCCTCCATGGCGACGCGCCGGGCCAGCAGCTCCCAGTTGCCCAAGTGGGCGCTGACGACGATGACGCCCCTGCCGCGGGCGAGCGCGGCGGCCAGCGGGTCCAGCGTCTCGACCTGCACCAGCGCACGGACTTGGTCCGGCGTCAGCGACGGCACTTTCAGCCACTCGATCAGCATCGCGCGCGCGAAGTTCTCGAAGACGCGCCGGGTCAGCCGCCGCCGCTCCGCCGCCGACAGCGCGTCCCCGTAGGCGATCCGCAGGTTCTTCTCGGCGATGCCCCGGTACCGCGCGGACAGCAGAAAGGCGACCCGGCCCATGCCCTCGCCCAGGGCGATGGCGGGTCTCCACGGCAGCACCCGCAG
>CAXUCQ010000360.1:0-2874 GCA_964249295.1 uncultured Armatimonadales bacterium
ACTCGCTGCCGACCTACAACAGCGTGGACAACACCGTCGGGCTGTACCGGCGTTACGTCACCGTCCCGGCGGCGTGGGCGGGGCGGCGCATCTTCTGGCACTTCGACGGCGCGTTGGACGGCGCGGAAGTGTTCGTCAACGGGCAGCGGGCCGGATACCACGAGAGCGGCTACACGGCGTGGGACATCGACCTGACAGGTCTGGTCCATCCCGGCCAGCGGAATCTATTCGCCGTGCGCGTCTCCAAAACGACGCCCTCCGACGACTGCGAGACCGGCGACTTCCAGTGCATGGGCGGCATCTACCGGGACACGTCGCTGATCGCCGTCCCGCAGACGCATATCAGCGACATCGCCGTGCGAACGCCGCTGGCCGCGAACTACCGAGATGCGACCCTGTTCACCCGGCTGAGCATCCAGGGGACGCCGGGCCAGGCCGTGACCGTCACGGGCGCTCTGGTGCGCAGCAACGGACAAGCAACAAGCGTCCGCGTCTCCGGCTCGGCCCGCGTCGGGGCGGACGGGGCGGCGCAGATCACGATGAGCGCCCCGGTGAGAGCGCCCGCCCTGTGGTCGGCGGAGAAGCCGAACCTGTACTATGTCGTGTTCTCGCTGACCGGCAGCGGGAAGCCCGCCGAGACCGTTGAGCAGCGGTTCGGCTTCCGGCAGATCGAGGTCAAGAACAACGTCGTCCTGTGGAACGGGACACCCATCAAATGCACCGGCGTCTGCCGTCACGACTTCTGGGCGGACAAAGGCTTTGCGCTCACCGATGCCAACTGGGTCAAAGACCTGACTCTGATGAAGGCCGCCAACATCAACGCGGTCCGCACCAGCCACTACAACCACGCCCAGCGCTTCCTGGAGCTGTGCGACGAGAAGGGGATGTACATCCTGGACGAAGTCCCCTACTGCTGGATCAGTGACCAGGTCAAAGACCCCAAATACGCCCCGTTCCTGCTGCAGCGCGCCGCCGAGACCGTCGCGCGGGATAAGAACCGGCCCTGCGTGCTGGCCTGGAGCCTGGGGAACGAAAACCCGAACGGGATCGACTCGCAGGAGGCCCTCGATCTGGTCAACAAGGCCGACCCGACCCGCCCGGCGTTCGTCTCCGGGCAGGACCCGGCCAGCATCAAAGGCCAGTTGTGGAAAGACGACCACTACCCCAGCCCGGACTCGATCGACCGCTACGCGCGGAATACGAAATGGGGTGCGAACATCACCGAGCATCCGCACACGTTCTACGAAAAGGAAGTCCAGGATTACGACCCCGGCGCGTCCGATCTCTGGTCCGAGACACTCATCAGGACCTGGGACAAATTGTGGAACGCCCCGAACATCCTCGGCTCGTTCATCTGGGAATGGCAGAGCCAGGGCGTCGCCGACAAGAACGACGACACCACGACCGACTTCTACTACGGCCCGGACCACATGCGCCAGGAGAACAACAAGGGCATCGTGTCCGCCTACCGCGTGCCGAAGCCGGAATGGTGGATCGTCAAGAGCGTCTACAGCCCGGTCGTCGTCACGGCCCGCACCGTCAGCCCGGCGGGCGGAGCCTGCGCCGTGGCGGTCACGAACCACTACTCGTTCACGGACCTCAAAGAGCTGACCTGCCGCTGGACCGCGCTGAACGGCGGCGCCAAGCTGCGGACCGGCGTCGTCCGTCTCGCCTGCAGGCCGATGCAGTCGGTCACGGCGTCGTTCCTGGTCCCCGCCGGCATGACGGCGCTGCGGCTGGAGTTCCTGCACCCGGACGGCAGTCCGGTCATCGCGTACAACCTCGGTGTCGAGGGCGTCCCCCTGCCTGCAGCGCCGCCGGCGCTGGCGCCCGGCGGCGCTTTAACGGCGCAAGACGGCCCGGACTCGCTTTCCGTCCGCAGCGCCGCCCAGCAGGTCGTTTTCGACAAGCACACGGGGACCATCCAGTCCTGGCGCGTCAACGGCCACGACGTGCTGACAGGCGGCCCCACGCTCAACCTGGGCGAAGGCAAGGCCGGCAGCGAACAGAGGATGTACCGCGCGAAAAACCCGCCCGTCACGGAGGGCGCCCAGGTCTCGGCGACGCCGGGCGCGGGCGGCGCGATGCGCGTCGCCGTGACGAGTGCCGTCCTTGCGGCGTCGGGCGGGCCGTCTCTTGGGACGCTTGTCACCACCTACGACATCACGCCGGACGCGCAGATGACCGTGAACTGGACCCTGGACTGGACCGCCGACGACACCGATCTGTGGGAGGAAGGTCTCAAGTTCGCACTCCCGGCGGACATGACGCAAATGGCCTGGCAGCGCGACTCATACTTCACCGACTATCCCGCCGGGCATCTCGGCGAGCCGTCGGGGACGGCCCACGCGGGCGAGACCTTGTTCCGGGCCTCCAAGCGCGGCCTGCACTGGCTGACGCTGGCGGACGGCGGCGGCATGGGCCTCGCGCTGCTGCCGACCGATGTCCCATTGGTCGGGCGTGCCGACGCGACCGGGGCCGGCACAGTGCTGTTCGCCAGCCGCGAAGTGGCCGGTCCGCACGGGTTGAGCGGCTCGTGGGTGGCCGACCACGCCATCCACGCCGTCCGGGGGAAAGACCTTTCCGGGTCGTTCACGCTCCGCGCCTTCGATGCCCCCGGCCTCACGGCCTCCGCGCTGAAGTGAGAAGAGACCTGACCCCAGCAGCAGCGAAAACGGCCACGAGAGACTATCCATCTCTCGTGGCCGTTCTTCTGTCGCCGGGCAGGGACTCAGGCGGCGAGCGCCCTTTCCCGCTGCCCCTCGTGCTTGCCCTCAGCGAACTCCTCGATCGGTTTCGCGCTGAACGCCGGGATGTCGTCCGGCTCGCGGCTCGTCACCAGCCCTTTGTCCGTGACCACCTCTTGGTCCACCC
>CAXUCQ010000360.1:2884-3672 GCA_964249295.1 uncultured Armatimonadales bacterium
CTGGTCCACCCAATGCGCCCCGGCGTTGCGCAGGTCGGTCTGCAGCGACGGCCACGAGGTCAGCGTCACCCCGCGCGCCACGTCCGCTTCGGTCAACGACCACGGCGCATGACAAATGGCCCCGACCGGCTTTCCGGCCTCGAAGAACGACTTCACGAACCGGACCGCTCCGGGGATGACGCGCCGCCCAGTAACAGGGGAGCAGGAGCAAAGATTCCCGTTCGGCCCCCCATTATTGGGGCTAGGGCGGGCCTCTTCCGGGACGAGGGGGCAATCCGAGGCTACCTTAACAGTCTCTTAAGCTTGCTCCGGGTCAGAAGTATCCGTGCGAGAACAGGTGGCCGAGGTTCGTCATCTTCTGGCTCGTCCAGTCCGCCGCATTGTGCGCGGTGTCGGCGACCCCGCTGTAGGCCTGTGAGCCGACGCCGTGCAGCCAGTGACCCGCGCCGTCCGCAGCGCTGGCGACCCCGTTGTACGCCTGCGCCCCGGTGTTGTGCAAGTATTGGCCCGCGCTATGGGCCGTATCGGCGACACCGTTATAGACCTGTGTCCCTGCGTTGTGCAAGTATTGGCCCGCGCTGCTCGCCGTGTTGGCGACGCCGTTGTACGCCTGCCTAGCAGTGTTCCCGCCCCAGTGCATCGAGCTGCGCGCGCCGTCCATCAGCCCGGACGACGCCGCGCCGGGCGAGTCCCAGTTCCGGGCCTGATGGATGAACCCCCCGACACCGGCCTTTGCTTCCTGCAGCTTGTCCGCCCCCCAATGTGCGGCGCCCTCCCCGGTGTTGTAT
>CAXUCQ010000361.1:0-1100 GCA_964249295.1 uncultured Armatimonadales bacterium
GGGCGACCCAGCGGGTCGCCCCTACGCCGGGGACCATCCCCGTCGGGTCGCCCCTTCGCCCGCCCTCCGCGGTTCATAGGCGTTGGTAGCGCTTGCCCGCCCAGGTCTGCGGCATCCGCTCCTCGTAGGCGGCGCGGTTGGCGCGCATCTCGGGCGTGGCGGCGTCGCCGTGGGAGAGGCGGTCCAGGAAGCCGACGACTTCGGCCAGGCTGCCCTCGAGGACGTTGGCGGCGGCGGGTCGGCTGGCGGTCGGGACCTTCGCGCCTGCAGTCAAGTTGTAGTGGAACGAGTGGATCAGCCGGTCGATGGCGAACAGCTTTTCGCGGGAGGTCCGGGCCTGATCGAAGCGGCTCAGGAACGTCTGGAACGCTTCCATGCCGCCCGCGCCGTAGAGCTGCCGGCCCTGGAACGTGGCGCGGTAGCGGCCCCACGTCGTGTGCCAGCCGCAGCCGGGACAGTGTAGGCACTCGGCCAGGCTGGGGGCGCTGTTGTCCCTGCCGGCGCGGGGGATGAGGCGGGCGCAGCGGGGGCAGGAGACCTGGCCCCGCGCCGCGGCGGTGACGGCCAGGATGCTCCGGCAGCGCAGGTACAGGCCGCACCCGACGTCGTCGATCAGACCCTCGTCGGACAGCCCGCGCGCGTCCGACTCGTACAGCCGCCGGACTTCGTCCTGACGCACCGGCCCCGCCCAGCGCACCCACGCGATGCCGTCTTCGCTAACAGGATTTTCACAGACCTTCGAGTCGTCATCTGGCATGATAGTCCCCCCCAAAAAGCATCAGGAGCCGTGTAGTTCCTGTGTAAATCACACAAACCATCTTACCATGCGTCGAGGCGACTCCCTGGGCGTTTCGACCGCTTTGCACGATCTTTACGAATTCTTTACAGGGGGTCGTCAGACCTTTACGGCGGCTTTATACGGAATCAGATATAACATGATGCCACTACGGATGCGGGCGGCACGTCTGGGGCTTGGAGGAAGGGTGCGATATGATCACGCAGAGTACGGTTTCCGAGATCGGCGGGTTTATGCACCGTGAGTTCGGCCTGACGCCCACGGCCGTGTCCGTGGCCTGGCGCGGGGACGTGCTGGCCGTCCG
>CAXUCQ010000361.1:1110-3666 GCA_964249295.1 uncultured Armatimonadales bacterium
GGGCGGAGATGGTGCAGGGCGTCTACGACGCGCTGCTCGCGGGCTGCCGCGAGCGGTTCGGGGAGATGGTCGCCGGGATGGTCGGCCTGCCGGTCCGGCACATCCGCATCGCCGTCGACGCGCCGACGGAGGACGTCAGCGTTGAGTTTTTTCTGCAAAGCAAAGGGGGCATCCATGGCTGATTTTGGGTTCCTGATGGTGACACTGGTGTTCTTCGTGCTCGCCATCGGCTACACCTCCGGGTGCGACAAACTGTAAAAGGGGAACACGGATGGTTTTCGAGTACTGGCTGGCCGGGGTCGCCTCGGTCGGTCTGACGGTTTATCTGCTTTACGCCCTCGTCCGGCCTGAGCGCTTTTAAGGAGCACGCGAATGACATTCCTTGGCTGGTTTCAGATCCTGCTCTTTTTCGCGCTCGTCCTGGTCCTGACCAAGCCGTTCGGGACGTTCATGTTCAAGGTGTTCGAGGGTCAGAAGACCTGGCTCTCGCCGATCTTCGGCCCCGTCGAGCGGCTGATCTACAAGGTCGGCGGCGTGCGCGCGGAGGAAGAAATGCCGTGGACGACCTACACGGCGGCGATGCTGCTTTTCAGCGTCGTGACCCTGGTCATCACCTACGCCCTGCTGCGCTGGCAGGCCTTCCTGCCGCTCAACCCGATGCACTTCGGCGACGCCAAGAACGCGCCGTCGTATGCGACGGCGATGACGCCGGACCTGGCGTTCGGCACGGCGGCGTCGTTCGTGACCAACACCAACTGGCAGGCCTATTCGGGCGAGAACACGATGTCGTACTTCTCGCAGATGGTGGCCTTGGCCTCGCACAACTTCTTCTCGGCGGCGACGGGCATCGCCATCGCCATCGCGCTGGTGCGCGGCCTGGCCCGGCGCAGCGCGCAGAGCATCGGCAACTTCTGGACCGACATGACCCGCGCGACGGTTTACGTGCTGCTGCCGCTGTGTATCGTCTATGCCCTGTTCCTGTGCCAGCAGGGCGTCGTGCAGAACTTCCACGCTTACAGAACAGTGACGACGGTGGAAGGCGCGAGCCAGATCATCCCCGGCGGGCCGTTCGCCTCGCAGGAAGCCATCAAGATGCTCGGCACGAACGGCGGCGGGCCGTTCAACGCCAACTCGGCGCACCCGTTCGAGAACCCGACGCCGCTGACGGACATGGTGCAGATCCTGTCGATCTTTCTGATCGGCGCGGGCATCGTCTACACGTTCGGCCTGTACGTCGAAAACACCAAACAGGGCTGGGCGATCTGGAGCGCCATGGCCGCGCTGTTTCTGATCGGCGCGAGCGTCGCCTACTGGCAGGAGGCGAAAGGCAACCCGCTGATCGCCGCCCAGGGGGTCGAGACGCGGGCGTCCGTGCTGGGCGACAGCGGCGGCAACATGGAGGGCAAGGAGGTCCGGTTCGGCGTCGCCCGCTCGGCCCTCTTCGCCACCGTCACCACCGACGCCTCGTGCGGCGCGGTCAACTCCATGCACGACTCGTACACGCCGCTGGGCGGCCTGGTCCCGATGGCGAACATCATGACCGGCGAGGTCATCTTCGGCGGCGTCGGCGCGGGCCTGTACGGGATGCTGATGTACGCCATTCTGGCCGTCTTCATCGCCGGATTGATGGTCGGGCGGACGCCCGAGTACCTGGGCAAGAAGGTCGAGGCGTATGAGGTCAAGATGGCGATGCTGGCGACCCTGGTGCTGGCCGCCGACGTGCTCGGCTTCACGGCGCTGTCCAGCGTGACCCACGTCCCGCACCCGGCGACCTACTGGAACACGGTCTCGGGGACGCCGCCCTCCGTCAACGCGCTGGCCTCGGCAAACACCAACAACAGCGGGCCGCACGGCTTCTCGGAGATCCTGTACGCCTACGACTCGACCACGGGCAACAACGGCAGCGCCTTCGCGGGCATCTCGGTCAACACGCCGTACTGGAACCTGACCCAGGGCATCTCGGAGCTGGTCGGTCGCTTTTTGATGATCGTCCCGCTGCTCGCCATCGCGGGGAGCATGGTCAAGAAGAAGCGCGTCCCGGTCGGACCCGGCACGTTCCCGACGGACACGCCGCTGTTCGCGGGGCTTCTGGTCGGCGTCATCGTCATCGTCGGCGCGCTGACCTACTTCCCCGGCGTCGCGCTGGGGCCGATCGTGGAGCACTTCCTGATGCACTCGGGGAAGACGTTCTGAACCCACCTCCTTGGGTGGCCGGGGGGCGGCCGCCGCGGGGGGGCCAGCGGGGGGGGGGGGGGGGGGGGGGGGGGGGTGGGGCGGCAGTGCTGATGTCACCCTGCTTCATGCGAGCGGAGCTATTGGCCCACCACCTGCCCGTCCTCCCGCATCGGGAGGACCCCTGCGAAGCAAGGAGGTGGGTCATCTGGAAATCAATAAACTATGGCAACGACACTGAAAACCCAACCGATTCCCCAGGCGCCGGGCGCCGGGCCTTCCGGGGACGTGCCGCCGACGCGGCACACGAACCGGTCCCGGCCCCTGTTCGACCCGCCCATTGTCCGGCGGGCGCTCAAAGATGCGTTCGTCAAGCTCGACCCG